>JABDJW010000125.1 GCA_013002375.1 Acidimicrobiales bacterium
GGCTGGTATGCCTGATGATGTTGACGGTGCTGATGGTGGGGCACCGGCCAGCCCGGCGAGGCGGGTCAGCGCGGCTGGGCCAGCGTGAGTCCATAGTCGCCAGCGGGGTCGGTCCAGTGACCGGTCACATGAAGTCCCACGGCAGCGAGTTCCTCACGCAATCCGTCGAGGCGGAACTTGGCGCTGACCTCGGTGTGCAACATCTCGTCGGCCGCGAAGGTCACCGTCATGTCGAGCGCCGCGATCGTCACCGTCTGCTCGCGCCGCGATCGGAGGCCGCTCCAGATCCACTCATGCTCGGGTTCGTAGCGGGCCACGTGTTCGAACGCGTCGACATCGAAGTCAGCCTGCAGCTCCCGGTTCAGCACGTGGAGCACGTTCTTGTTGAACTCGTGCGAGATGCCCTCGGCATCGTTGTAGGCCGCTTCCAGGCGCGCCGGATCCTTCACCAGGTCGGTTCCCAGCAACAACGAATCGTCGCCATCCATGGTCCCGGCCAGCTCAGCCAGGAACCGCGCGCGATGAACCGGCGCAAAGTTGCCGATCGTGCTCCCCAAGAAGGCGATCAGGCGAGCGCCAGCGCGCGGTATCCGGTCGAGATGTCGATCGAAGTCGCCCACGACGCCGCGAACCTCGACGCCGGGGTACTCGGCGGCGAGCTCGGAGGCCGCAGTACGCAAGGTTCCTTCACTGACATCGAAACCGATCGTGCGTTTCAACCGACCCGACGCCCAGAGAGCGTCGAGGAGGACGCGGGTCTTCTCCGACGTTCCCGATCCGAGTTCCACCAACGTGTCGGCGGCCGAGGCCGCCGCGATCTGCGAAGCGGAGGTGGCGAGGATCTCGCGCTCGCGGCGGGTCAGGTAGTACTCCGGCAAGCGGGTGATCCGGTCGAACAACTGGCTGCCGCGATCGTCGTAGAACCACTTGGGCGGAAGGTGCTTCGGGCGATCGGCGAAACCCCGCCGGACGTCGGTGCGCAGGGCCGGTCGCCAATCGTCGGCGTCGAGGTACACGTCGATGATCGGGGCGAGCACGGCGGCCGGTTCAGCCGATGAGTGGGGCATGGGGTGTCCTCCGGGACAGCTCGGGACCGGGGCGTTACCGGTCGGCGGCCAGGCGCAGACCGGCGAACTGCCAGCGTGACGGGGCCGGGAAGAAGTTGCGGTAGGACGGACGAACGTGGCCGGTCGGTGTCACACAACACCCGCCCCGCAGGACCATCTGGTTCACCATGAACTTGCCGTTGTATTCACCAACGGCGCCCGGTGCGGCCCGGAATCCGGGGTAGGGCGCATACGCGCTCGACGTCCACTCCCAGACATCGCCGAACAGCTGGGCGACGTCCCCGACTCGGCCTCGCGCCTCGAGCCGGTGCGGCACGGCAGCCTGGGGGTGGAAGGCGTGCGATGCTGCATCGTTCACAGCCGAGCCCGACACGGCGGGGTGCGGGCCCGATGCGGTCGCGGCATGCTCCCACTCGAACTCGGTGGGCAACCGGGCGCCGGCCCATGCCGCGAACGCATCGGCCTCGAAGTAGCTGATGTGCACGACCGGCTCGGCGGGATCGATCGGGCGGAGCCCTTGCAGCGTGTGCAGCATCCAGCCATCGTCGTGGCGTTCCCAGTAGAGCGGTGCATCCCAGCCGTTGTTCTGCACCGCGGCCCAACCTTCACTCAGCCACAGACTCACGGTCCGGTAGCCGCCATCGGCCATGAACTCCAGCCACTCGCCCGCCGTCACCGCCCGGTTGGCCAGGCGGAAGGGCGGCACCAAGGCCTGGTGCCGGGGCAGCTCGTTGTCGAAGGCGAAGGTGTAGGCGGCTCGGTCGGCCGCCGGGGCCGCATGCGATGCCGGCACCGGGCCGGGCGCGCCGATGTCGGTGATGCCCCCGCCGAACCTGCTCCAGGTCAGCGGGGTGGCCAACGGCGATGGTTCAAACGGTCGTAACTGGTAGGCCGGCTTCAACATCGTGCTCGAGAACACATGCTTGATGTCCATCAGCAGAAGCTCCTGGTGTTGCTGCTCGTGGTGCAGGCCGAGCTCGACGAGGGGCCACAGGTCGTGGCGTTGCCCGATCAGGTCGACCATGGCCTCGTCGACGTGGGCCCGATAGTCGGCGATTGCGTCGACCGTCGGCCGGCTCACCAGCCCCCGCTTGTCCCGGGGATGTCGCTCGCCCACCGACTCGTAGTACGAGTTGTAGAGATACCCGAAGGCCTCGTCGAACACCTTGTAGCGGGGAAGTTCAGGGAGCAGAAACGTCTCGAAGAACCAGGTCACGTGGGCGCGGTGCCATTTGGTCGGACTCACATCGGGCATCGACTGCACCACCTGATCCTCGGGCCCCAGGGGCGCGGCCAGCGCTTCGGTCTGGGACCGAACCGCGCGGTAGCGACCGAGTTGTTCGGCAGGATCCAAGTCGGGCGTGGGTCGGGGGGCAGAAGTCACGGCGAGTCTCCTCATGCAACCACGTGAGGGGTGCTGCTGTTCCAATACGCCACGGATTTCTCGTCGCCGAGCACATCTCGTGTCACCCCGAACGCGACCCGGTGGCCTTCCATCTCCGACGGTATTCCACCGCCGCGACATCGCCCGGCCCGAATTGCCGACCCCTGCACAATACTGCCACCCTCCGGGGGTGACCTCCGCGGAGACGAAGCCGGCCGCCAACCCGTCGCCGGTTCAGATGCTGCTGACCACACTCGGCCTGGTCGGGCTGGCGCTGGTCCAACCGGTCTTGTCCACCCTGGGCGAGAACCCAATCCTCTTCGCGTCCAACAACGTGACCGGAGGCAGCCTGTTCCTCTTCACCGTTGCGATCATGGTCGTACCCGCGCTCGTCATCTGGCTTCCGGCCGGCGTGACCCACCGCTTTCATCCGCCGGTGGCCCAGATCATCCATCTCGCAACCGTCGCCATCCTCGTTGCCCTCACCGGGGTGCAATGGAGCCGATCGGCCGGCATCGATTCGACCTTCTTGCGCACCGCGATCGCCGTCCTGCTCGCCGCTGGGGTCGTGGTCGCGTACCAGAAGCGACACGAAGCCCGGGAATGGACGCGCTACCTGGCGGTGATGCCTCTGCTGGCCGGGGCACTCTTCTTGTTCGGGTCCGAGACGGGAGACCTGTGGCGCCAATCCGAAGTCTCGGTTTCGAGCGTCGCCGACGACATCGAGCGACCCGACGTGGTCATGCTCTTGCTCGATCAACTGCCGACCCGATCAATACTCGACGAACAGGGCACCATCGACCCGGTCCGCTTCCCGGCCCTGGCCTCGTTCGCCGAGTCCGCGACGTGGTATCGACAACACACGACGATGTCGGCTGCCACGAGCTTCGCCGTGCCCGCCCTGCTCACCGGCAACGACCCGAAGCCGGTCGAGCCGCTGGCCACGAACTACCCGGACAATCTGTTCACGATGCTGGCGCCGACGCATCACCTCACCGTGTACGAGGCTCCGACCAAGCTGTGCGCGATCGCGGCCTGCACGACGGCTGGACCCGAGGGCGGTGACCGCGCCGACAGCGATCGACGCGATCTGGGCGCGGTGATCGATCAGACGTGGACGTTGTGGCTCGACCGCATCCGACCCGACCGCGACCCGCAAGTCGGTTTCGGCGACGACTTCACCGAGACGGTGACGAACGAGGGCACGCCGGCCCCGGCGGAGGCCGAACCGAGCCCGACCACCACCGCCGCCGGTTCGGGCGGTGGGATCATCGCCCTGACCGACCCCAACACCTCGGCGCTGAAGCCGGCCCGATTGCTCGATTTCGCCGACACGATCGCCGCGTCGGAGCGGTCGGCCTTCTACTTCCTCCACCTCGTGCTGCCCCACAGCCCCTGGCATTTCCACCCCGACGGTGAGCTCTACACCCCGCCGTCGTTCCTCAACCCCTTCATTCCCGAGAGCCGCGACAACGACCTGGGCGACTGGGTGTTGACGCTCACCGAGCAGCGGCACCTGACCCAAGCCCAGTACGCCGACGCTCTGGTCGGACAACTGCTCGCCACGCTGGTCGAGCGGCAGGTGTACGACGATGCGATGGTCGTCATCATGGCCGACCACGGAATTTCTCTCGTCCCCGAGACCGAACAGGCCGAGATGTCGCCGGTGACGCTCAGCTCGATGGCGTACTCCCCCTTACTGATCAAGTACCCCGGGCAAACGGTTGGTGAGATCGACGACCGCAACGCCATGAGCATCGATCTGGTGCCCACCATTGCCGACGTGCTCGAGATCGACCCGGATTGGGCCATCCGGGGCAGCTCGCTCCTCGCCGACGACGGCCGCGGTGACGACAAGTACGCCTTTCAGACCGAGGGCGTGTTCGGAAAGGAGCTGAAGGACCGCATCGACTTCGACGGCCCATCGACCGCGCCGGCCGCCGCCGATCGATGGGTCGGCCCGATCGAACCGGGCGAGCCGGCGTTGATGGGTTCGCATCGACGGGCCGGTATCGATGACCTCATCGGCCAAACGTTCGACGAACTCGTCGATCGCACCGCGGGCGAAGCCGTGATCGACGAACGGGCGCTCTTCGAATCGACACCCGGCGCGATCCCACCCGGCGTGATCGTCGGTGAGGTTCGGAACGCGCCACCGGGCCCCGTCGTGATCGCGGTCGACGGCATCATCGTGACCGGCGGTACCCGGTATCGGCACGGCGAACGACTGGACGCATTCTCCGCCATGCTCCCCTCGGGCACGATCGACGGCACCAACACCGTGCAGGTCGGCATCCGGACGCCGGACGGCATCGTCGGACTCGAGATCGTCGACCCGACCTGACCCCTAGCGGGGTGGTTTGCGATAGACGGTGATCTCGCGCTTGAGCGGCACGAGATCGCGCCGGTATTGCTTGTGCGCTTCGGCCACCGCTTCCTCGCCGGCCGCCTGGGTGGCGGCCAGTTGGGCTCGAAGCTCGGCCAGTTCGGCCTCGAGCGCGATGACTTTCTTGACCCCGGCCAGGTTCAGGCCCTGATTGGTGAGGTCTTGGATGCGCTGAAGCTGCTCGATGTCGTGCTCGCTGTAGCGACGGGACCCGCCCTTGGTGCGAGCGGGGTCGACCAGGCCCTTGCGCTCGTAGATGCGCAAGGTCTGCGGGTGCACGCCGGCCAGTTCGGCCGCCACCGAGATGACGTAAACGGCCCGGGATCGGCCATGGTGCGGCGTGGCCATCAGCTACCCGCCTCCCCGACGAGCGCGGTGCGGGGATCGACGTCGTTGGCCGCGAGTTGCTCGACCGCTGCTCGCTGTTCGTCGGACAAATCGGTGGGCACCACGCCCGCGACCGTAACCAACAACGAGCCGGCCGGCTTGCCGCTCGGCGTCACGCCGCGCCCTTTGACCCGAAAAGTCTTGCCCGACGGGGTGCCGGCGGGGATCTTCAGGGTGACGGTGTCGCCGTCGACGGTCGGCACGGTGATCGGCCCGCCGAGCGCAGCCTCGGCAAAGGTGATCGGCACCGTGACGGTGACGTTGTTCTTCTTGCGGCCGAAGATCTTGTGTTTGGCCACGTGGACTCGCACGTACAGATCGCCGCGCGGACCGCCGTAACGACCGGGTTCGCCCTTGCCTCGGAGGCGAATGCGCTGGCCGTCATTGACACCGGCCGGAATGCGGACCTTGATCTCGCGGGCTCGATGCTCGAGCCCGACGCCGCCGCAATTGCCACAGGGAGATTCGATGATCTGGCCACGACCACCGCACTGGGGGCACGGTCGGCTGAACGAGAAGAACCCCTGATCATCATCGACCGCGCCGCGACCATGGCACGCGTTGCAGGTGACCGGGCTGGTGCCCGGCGCCGCCCCTGAGCCGCTGCAGGTCTGGCATGTCGCCTGTCCGGTTAGGTGCACCTTGGTCGTGAGCCCTTGCACCGAATCGAGGAACGAGAGGTGAAGATCGGCCTCGATGTCGGCGCCCGGCGTCGCATGGGTCGCCCCACCCCGGGTTCGGCCACGGTTGAACACCGAACCGAACAGATCACCGAGATCACCGAGGTTGCTGGTGTCGAACCGCACCCCACCGCCGCCCGGCATGCCCCCGCCGAAGCCGCCCGCCATCGGGCCGAGCCGCCGCACCTCGTCGTATTCCTTGCGCTTGGCTTCGTCGCTCAGCACCGCATAGGCGCTCGAGACTTCCTTGTAGCGTTCCTCAGCCGACGGGTCGTCGGGGTTGGCATCGGGGTGCAGCTCGCGGGCCAGCTTGCGGTAGGTCTTGGTGATCTCCTTGGCCGCTGCGTCCTTCGCGACACCAAGGATTTTGTAGTAGTCCTTCTCCAACCACTCGCGTTCCGCGGCCATGGGTCACCCTCGGACCTTCACCATTGCGGCCCGCAGCACCTTGCCGTTGAGGCGGTAGCCGGTACGCATCACTTCGATCACCAGTTGTTCGTCGCCGTCTCCCTCCTCGAGCACGACGGCGTCGTGTTGATGGGGGTCGAAGGCGACCTCGACCTCGTCGATGGTCTCGAGGCCTTCGCGGCGCAGGACATCGAGCAGCGCGGTCTGCACCGGCTTGACGTCATCGGCCCCCTGCAGGATCGCGCTGTCGCAGGCATCGAGCACCGGGAGGATGTTCTCGACCACGCGGGCACTGGCCTGCGCGATCACGTCGGCTTGGCGCTTCTCGGTGCTGGTGCGGAAGTTCGCGTATTCCGCGGCGACCCGTTGCAGGAGATCGCGCTCGGACGTAACCCGTTCGAGGTCGACGATCAGACCCTCGACCGTCGGTTCGGCGCCCGGAGATTCGGTGTCCGCGCTTTTGGTGTCTGGGTTTCTGGTGTGTGGCGATTCGGCACCATCTTCGGGACCCGCGCTCTGGGTGGCGCCCGGGCCGCGGCTCGGGTCGTCGGCCGATGCCGCCGAGCCCGGCTCGTCGACGACGGGGTCGCCGTCGTCGACGAGTGATTCGTCAGGCGAGGTCATGCTCAGCCCTCGGCGTCGGCATCGTCGTCGACGATCTCGGCATCGACGACATCGTCATCATCGGCGTCGTCGCCCGCCTCGCCGGCGCCACCGGCGGCCGCACTCTGGGCCGCAGCCTGGTCGTACAACTTCTGGCCGAACTCCTGGCTTGCGGCCATCAGACCCTCGGTTGCGTCCTTGATCGCGTCGATGCTGTCGCCGGCCAAGGCTTCCTTCAGGTCGGCCAGCCGGCCTTCCACGTCGGACTTGTCGTCGGCGGACATGTCGGCCGCTTGATCCTTGAGAAGCTTCTCGGTCTGGTACACCAGGTTTTCGCCGGTGTTGCGGACTTCGGCTTCCTCACGGCGCTGCCGATCCTCTTCGGCGTGGGCCTCGGCGTCCTTCACCATTTGGTCGATGTCGTCCCTGTTGAGCGACGACTGACCGGTGATGGTCATCGATTGTTCCTTGCCGGTCGCGTTGTCCTTGGCCGACACCTGCACGACACCGTTGACGTCGATGTTGAACGTGACGTCGATCTGGGGCACGCCGCGCGGTGCCGGCGGCAGATCGACCAGCTGGAACTTGCCCAGCGTCTTGTTGAACTGGGCCATCTCCCGTTCGCCCTGGAGGACGTGGATCTCGACCGAGGGCTGGCTGTCCTCGGCCGTGGTGAACGTCTCGGTCTTCTCGGTCGGGATCTTGGTGTTGCGCTCGATCAAGGTGGTCATGACACCGCCCTTGGTCTCGATGCCGAGCGACAGCGGCGTGACATCGAGGAGCAGGATGTCCTTGACCTCCTCTTTGAGCACACCGGCCTGCACCGCGGCGCCGATGGCGACCGCTTCGTCAGGGTTGACGGTCTTGTTCGGCTCACGGCCGGTCATGTCCTCGACCAGGCCGACGACGGCCGGCATCCGAGTCGAGCCTCCGACCAGGATCACGTGATCGAGTTCGCCCTTGGTGATACCAGCGTCGGACAACGCTTGATCGAACGGCTTCTTGCAGCGGTCGAGCAGTTCGGTCGTGAGCTCCTCGAACTTGGACCGGGTGAGCTGGTAATCCAGGTGGAGGGGGCCGGCATCGGTCGCGGTGATGAACGGCAGGTTGATCTGGGTCTGCTGTACCTGGGACAGCTCGATCTTGGCCTTCTCGGACGCTTCGCGTAGACGCTGCACGGCCATGTTGTCGCCGGCGAGATCGACACCGTGATCGTTCTTGAACGACGTGACCAGCCAGTCGATGACGGCTTCGTCCCAGTCGTCGCCGCCCAACTCGGTGTCGCCGTGGGTCGACTTGACCTCGAAGACACCATCGCCGATCTCGAGGACCGACACGTCGAACGTGCCGCCGCCGAGGTCGAAGACCAGGATGGTTTGATCCTCGCCTTCGGTGTCGAGGCCGTAGGCCAGCGCGGCCGCGGTGGGCTCGTTGATGATCCGCAACACCTTCAAGCCGGCGACCGTGCCGGCCTCTTGGGTCGCGGTGCGCTGCGCGTCGTCGAAGTACGCGGGCACGGTGATGACCGCCTCGTTGACGGTGTCGCCGAGAAAGGCTTCGGCATCACGCTTGAGCTTCATCAACGTGCGGGCCGAAATCTCCTGCGCCTTGTAGCTCTTGCCATCGACGTCGATGGTCCAGCCGGTACCCATGTGGCGCTTGACCGACCGAACGGTGCGATCGGGATTGGTGACGGCCTGGCGCTTGGCCACTTCGCCGACGAGCACCTCGCCATCTTTGGAGAACGCGACCACCGACGGGGTCGTGCGGGATCCTTCGGAGTTGGGGATGACGACGGGATCGCCGCCCTGGAGCACACTGACCACCGAGTTGGTGGTACCGAGGTCGATGCCGACTGCCTTTGCCATGAACCGATGCTTCTTTCTCTGTGGTTTCTTTGTGGGGGTTTCTCTGTGGGGGTCTTCTGCTGGGTGTTTCGAGTTTTGGGGGGGTAATTCGTAAGCCTAGGCCGGTTTCGCGGCCCACCCCTAGTCGAACAGGCACCTACCACTATAAAACTTGAGTGCGTGATTAGCAACTTTTCTTCGCAGAGAAAGTGGTTGTCGCGCGAGCCGGTGTATCCTATGGTGCAAAGTTAATTACTGGATTACACACATACGAAGGCAACAACATGCACTCCCACTTCTCTTCTCCCACCGAACCCGGCCGATCCGGGCGGGGCGGACGCGGTGGCCGTGGCCCCGGGTCGGGTCGACGCGGCCGACGGCGCTCCTCGGAGCCACCCACCGTCGAGGTCGGTGAGCTCCGCTCGTGGCTGGCCGGCAATCTCGACGATGGCTGGTTCGACGGACCACCGGAGGTCGTGCGCGACCGCGAGGAAATTCTCATCACCGGCACCCTGGCGGCCCCGACCGTCGGCGAGGGGGACGATCAATCGATCGCCAACCGCGCTCGCATCGCCGCGTTTCGCGACGACACTCGCGATCAACGGATCATCATCGCCGATCGCATGCAGAACGCCTACGGCCGCAAGGTGTCGTGGGCGGTTCGCTGTGGCGCCGATCACCAAGCATTCACCACCGTCGGCGTGCCGGTGATGACCCGTCTGCAGTTCGACGAACGAGCCGTCCTCGACACCTTGATCGCGGCCGGCGTGGCGGGCAGCCGGAGCGAAGCGCTCGCTTGGTGCGTCCGCCTGGTCGGCGAGAACCAGGCCGAGTGGATCGACCGCCTCCGCGGCGCAATGGACACGGTCGCCGAGATCCGCGACGAAGGCCCCGGTCGTTCGCTCGGCTAGCGGCAACCCCTCGGGTTGCGGCAACCCCTCGGGTTGCTACGAGTTGCTCGGCTAGCGCCTCGTAGCATCGGCTGTCCCACGACAGATG
>JABDJW010000126.1 GCA_013002375.1 Acidimicrobiales bacterium
CCTTGGATACCTCCAGAGTGGAGGATTTCCGACTAACGCGTCGCCACCGGCCAGAGCGGCACGGCCCCGATAGGCCGCAGCTTCGCCCAGGTCCTCCTCGATGCGCAGCAGCTGGTTGTACTTCGCAACCCGATCGCTTCGGGCCGGCGCGCCCGTCTTGATCTGACCGCAGTTGGTGGCGACGGCCAAATCGGCAATCGTCGTGTCCTCGGTCTCGCCGCTGCGGTGCGACATCACCGACGTGTAGCTGTGGCGGGTGGCCAGATCGACCGCTTCGAGCGTTTCGGTGAGCGAGCCGATCTGATTGACCTTGACCAGGATCGAGTTGGCCACACCGGCATCGATGCCCCGCTGAAGCCGCTCGCTGTTGGTGACGAACAGATCGTCGCCGACGAGCTGGCAGCGGTCGCCGATGGCCTCGGTGATCTTGGCCCAGCCGTCCCAATCCTCTTCGGCCATGCCGTCCTCGATCGAGACGATCGGATAGCGATCGACCCAATCCACGAACTGGGCGACCATCTCATCGGGGTTCAGCGTGCGGCCCTCACCGGCCAAGACGTAGTTACCGCCCTCGAAGTACTCAGTCGAGGCGGGATCGAGCGCAATGGCCATCTGGTCGCCCGGCGTGAGGCCGGCGCCTTCGATGGCCTCGACCAGGAGTTCGAGCGCTTCCTCGTTGCGGGCCAGATTCGGGGCAAAGCCGCCCTCATCGCCCACGGCGGTCGACAGTCCCCGGTCGTGGAGAATCTTCTTCAGCGTGTGATAGGCCTCGACGCCCCACCGCAGACCCTCGCTGAAGCTGGCCGCCCCGACCGGCATGATCATGAACTCCTGGAGATCGACGTTGTTGTCGGCGTGCTCTCCTCCTTTCTGCACGTTCATCATCGGAACGGGCAGCACATGCGCGTGGGGACCGCCGACATAGCGGTACAGCGGGATCTCGAGCTCGGCCGCCGCCGCCTTGGCCACCGCCAGCGACACGCCCAGGATGGCGTTGGCGCCCACGCGAGCCTTGTTCGGCGTGCCGTCGAGGTCGAGCAATGCGTAGTCGATATCGCGCTGGTTCAGCGCATCGAAGCCGGTGAGCAGGTTGGCGATCTCGGTGTTGACGAACCCGACCGCTTGGCCGACGCCCTTGCCCATGAAGCGATCGCCGCCGTCGCGCAGCTCGACCGCCTCGAACTGGCCGGTGCTGGCGCCGCTCGGCACGATGGCCCGACCGCCTGCTCCGGAGTCGAGGATGACCTCGACCTCGACCGTTGGGTTGCCACGAGAATCCAGGACCTCGCGTCCGATCACGCCTTCGATTTCGCTCACTGCACCTCGATCATTCGGCCGCCCCGACGCCCCCAACTCTGTTCGAGTTGGCGCCTCCAAAGGGACGGAAAGAGAACAGCTAGCAGCGTACTTGCTTGCTGCGTCCGTTGCAGTCACCCTCCGCGCGAAAAATCGCGCGGGTAGTACCTATTGCCGAGCTCGCCTTCGTCTCGCCCGGGGCGTCGCTCGCTCCGCTCCGCGTTGGTCACGCACATCCACGCAAAAAGCGGGCCCCGTCTTGCCGAGCTCGCCACAGCCGTTCAGCACACTGCTATTCGGTGGCGCGGATGTGGGCCTGGGCCTGGAGGGTGGCCAACCGCAAGGCGTCTTCGGGGTCGACACCGGCCTCGCGGGCTTGGGCCACGAGGGCGAACAACGCCAAGCCGAAACTCCGGTCGTCGTCACTGCCGTCAGGCTGATCGGCGATCGCGGCGAACAACGCACCGGGCTCGATCCCGATCGATGCCGCTTTCTTCTGGGTCTTGGCCGCGAGCAGCAGCGCGGGCAGCGCGGCCGGCATGCCGTCGAGCACCGAGTTGCGACCCTTTTCGGCCTTCTTCAGGGCCTCCCAGTTCGTGAGCACCTGGTCGACATCGATGCCGGCGGCGTCGGCATCGACCGCGGCGGCGTCGCTGGTTGCGCTGGCGCCGAACACGTGGGGGTGGCGATCGCGGAGCTTGTCGATCGATCCGTTCGCGACTGCGGCCAGGTCGAAATGGCCGGACTCGGTCGCCAGGCGGGCGTGCAAGACCACCTGGAAGAGCAGGTCTCCCAGCTCCTCCTCGAGATCGGAGAACGTCGCGGGGTCGTCGGGGTCGAGGGCATCGATGGCCTCGAGCACCTCATAGGATTCTTCCAGCAGGTGCCGGCGGAGCGATTCGTGGCTCTGTTCGGCATCCCAGGGGCAGTCGCGCCGTAGCCGAGCGACAAAGGCATCGAATCGAGCGACCGCGGCGCCGGCATCGCCGGGACCCGGACCGTCGAAGTCGTCGTCACCCTGACTCAAGACAAAGCGGCCGGGAGAAGCAGCTGGAGCTGCGGGTTCCATTCGCCGAGCGACGGATCGACCGTCACGTCGACCTGGGCCTGCGCGGCGATGGATTGCTGAATTGCCGGTCCGAGCTGGTTCTGCGCAACGGCGTTCACCGCCGCGGCCCGTTCGGCGGGCTCGCCAGCGGGTCGAGGCAGCCCAGTGACTTGATAGGCCAGCGCGAGCTGGGCCGCGACCAACTCGACGTCACCCCCGTTCGCGCTCCCCTCGAGCAGGGCGGCGGCGTTCAAACGGTCTTCCTCCTCGACCGCGCCACCGGCATCGGCCAACGCATTCATCACGTAGCCATAGAACACGAGGAGGTTCGCGTCGTCGTTCTGCACGACCTGCTGAGCCTGCTCTGGAAGCAGTTGGGTGAGCTGCTCGGCCGTCGTGAGCTGCAGGATCTGGGAGTCGAGTACCGTCGCTGCTTCTTCGCGCGTCACATCGGTGTCGCCGACACTGACCAAGACGTCGTCGCCCGCGCACCCCACTGCCACCAGGCCGAGAACAACGAACACCACTGCTGAGAGCCGTTTCACGGCGCTCACCCTAGCCAACGCCGGTCCCGATGGCGTGTCGAGCCCAGATCGGGGTCTGACCCCGAAAGCCGTTTTGGGGTCAGACCCCAAACCCGAGATCGGGGTCTGACCCCAAACCCGAGATCGGGGTCAGACCCCCGGGTGGTCACGGGTGGTCGGGTGGTCAGTCATCGTCTTCGGGGAGCAGATCGGCGAGGGCGGTGAGGATCTGGCCCACGAGGTCGTCCTTCTTCTTCATCTCCAGCACCAGCAGTTCGTGATCGGCCTTGAACACCGACTTGCCGTACAGCCGGTCGAGGCGGATCTGCTTGCTGGTCGGCAGGTTGACCGGCGAGATGCGGGCCACCCAGGCCGCTCCCCCGAACCCCGGACCCTTGGTGACGGTCAGCTCGGCGACCCCGGTGCGCACACACTCGGCCCGCAGCTTGGCGACGGCCAGCTGTTGCTCGGCCGGAGCCGGAATCGGGCCGTAGCGATCGAGCCATTCGGCTCGGATGTCCTCGACCTCGGCCATCGACGCGACGGTGGCCAACCGCCGATACGCCTCGAGGCGGAGCTCCTCTCGCGCCACGTAGGTGTCGGGCAGGAAGGCGTCGACCGGCACCTCGACCCGGATCTCGACCGGCTCCTTGGGGGTCTCGCCCTTCAGGGCCGACACCGCCTCGGTCACCATCTGGCAGTACAGGTCATACCCGACCGCGGCGATGTGGCCGGACTGTCCGGTGCCGAGCAGGTTGCCGGCCCCGCGAATCTCGAGGTCGCGCATGGCGATCTTGAAACCCGAGCCCAGGTCGGTTGCTTCACCGATGGTGCGTAGCCGCTCGAAGGCTTGTTCCGAGAGCGAACGATCCGGCGGGTAGAACAGGTAGGCGTAGGCTCGCTGGCCCGAGCGCCCGACCCGGCCTCGCAGCTGGTGCATCTGCCCCAGGCCCAGCCGGTCGGCCCGATCGACCACCAGGGTGTTGACCGTCGGCATGTCGATGCCCGACTCGATGATGGTGGTGCATACCAACACGTCGAACTCGCCCTCCCAGAAATCGAGCACGACCTTCTCGAGCGTGCCCTCGTCCATCTGACCGTGGGCGACCGCCACCCGGGCCTCGGGCACGAGATCGCGAATCTCGCGGGCGACCTTCTCGATGCTCTGGACCCGATTGTGCACGAAGAAGACCTGCCCCTCACGCAGCAACTCGCGGCGGATCGCTTCGGCGACGGCCCGCGGGTCGTACTCGCCGACATAGGTCAGGATCGGCTGGCGCTCGGCCGGTGGGGTGTTCAGCAGCGACAGGTCGCGGATGCCGGTGAGGCTCATCTCGAGCGTGCGGGGAATCGGCGTGGCGGTGAGGGTGAGCACATCGACGTTGTTCTTGAACTGCTTGATCGCCTCTTTGTGGCTGACACCGAAGCGTTGCTCCTCGTCGACGACGAGCAACCCGAGCCGTTTGAACGTCACGTCCTCCGACAACAACCGGTGGGTGCCGATCACCAGATCGACTTCGCCGGACGCCACCGCTTCGGTGACCTTCCGGGCTTGGGCCGGGGTCAGGAACCGACTGAGCACCTCGACCCGAAGCGGGTAGCCGGCGAAGCGGTCGGTGAAGGTGGTGAAGTGCTGCTGGGCCAGCAGCGTGGTCGGCACCAGAACCGCGACCTGCTTGCCATCCTGGATCGCCTTGAAGGCGGCCCGAAGCGCGATCTCGGTCTTGCCGAAGCCGACGTCACCGCAGACCAGGCGATCCATGGGGGCCTCGGCCTCCATGTCGGCTTTCACCTCGTCGATCACCCGCGCTTGATCCGGGGTCTCCAGGTACGGAAACGACGCTTCGAGCTCGGTCTGCCACGGGGTGTCGGGGGCGTAGGCGTGGCCCGTCGTCGTCACCCGCTGCTGGTACAAGACGACCAACTCCTGGGCGATCTCCTCCACCGCGGCGCGCACCTTCGATTTGGCCTTGGCGAAGTCGGCCCCGCCCATACGGCTGAGCGAAGGGGTGTCGCCACCGGTGTAGTGACGAACGGCATCGATCTGATCGGACGGCACGTACAGCTTGTCGTCGCCGCGGTACTCCAGCAGCAGATAGTCGCGTTCGCTACCGCCGATCGAGCGGGTGACCATACCGGCGAAACGGGCCACCCCGTGGTGGTAGTGCACGACGTAGTCGCCCGGTTGCAGATCGTCGAAGAATCCGGCGGTGTCCTGCCGTTTCCGCGTACGGGCCCGGCGGTGCGACCGCCGACGGCCGGTCAGTTCGGCTTCGGGCAGAACGGCCAGCTTCACGCCGGCCAGCACCGCGCCCCGTTCGAGCGGAGCGACCACGATGGATCCGCCCGGGTGGGCGAGCTGCGGCGAATCGAGGACCGGGAAATCGAAACCCTGCTCATCGAGCAGCTTGGCCAGGCGATCGGCCGAGCCCTTGCCGTCGGCACCGACCACCACCCGGAAGCCGTCGTCGAGCAACCGACGGATCTGGCCGACCAGTGCCGCGCCCTCGCCGACGACCGGATCCCAACCCGAAGCGGCGACCTGGGCCACGTCGGGCCCCTCCGGGGCGCCGGTGGTGTTCCAGACCGGTGCTTCGGTCCGAGCCAGCAAGCGATCGAACTCGATGTGGAGCCGGGGAAGGTCGGGATCGTCACCTTCGGCCGCGGCGCCCCATGTCGTGGCCAGCGTCGAGGCCAGATCGGCCTCCTCGGCCCGGAGGTCATTGGCCCGATCGGTGGCCCGGCGCGGTTCGACCACGACGATCAGCGACGCCGCGTCGATCAGGTCGGGCAAGACCCGGCCGTCGGCGCTGAGCCAGGGCAGCCACGATTCCATGCCATCGAAGAGCTCGCCATCGGCCAGGCGATCCCAGTGTTCGATGCCCCAGGGTTCAGTGGCCCGAAGCTGTTCGGCCCGTTCGCGCACATCGTCGCTGGGCAGAAGCTCGCGGGCCGGGAAGATCGTGATCTCGCTGATGGCGATGCGTGAGCGTTGATCGGTGACGGAGAACTCGGTCAGCCGATCGACCTCGTCGCCCCACAGGTCGATCCGGAACGGAACATCGGCCGTCGAGGGAAAGACATCGACGATCGAACCTCGCACCGCGATCTCGCCTCGATGCTCGACTTGGCTCTCGCGCCGGTAGCCGGCCGCGACGAGGTCGCGCACGAGTTGATCGACGTCGAGGACATCGCCGACGCCGATCACGATGGGTTCGACCTCGTCGACGTGCGGCGTGAGCCGTTGGATCAGCGCTCGGACCGGTGCGACGATCACGGCCGGTGCTCGTTCGGGGTCGCGCAGCTGCCAGACGACCTCGAGCCGTCGACCCATCGTCTCGACCGATGGGCTGACCCGCTCGAACGGCAAGGTCTCCCAGGCCGGGAAGAGCACCACGTCGTCGCCGAGCAGCTGACGCATGTCGTTGGTGAGGCGCTGAGCCTCGGTACTGGTCGGCACCGCGACGAGGATCGGTCGGCGATCACCCAGCGCGGCCAGGCCGCTCAGGGTCAGGGCCCGAGCCGGCTCTGGGATGGCGATCGCGGCCGAGCGCTTGCCCCGAACCTCGCCCAGCGCGGCGAGCTCGCTGATGATTGCGGGCAGCGCACCGAGGATCGGGCCGGCCAGGGCGGACGTCGCGAGATCGGTCACCGGTCGGCGGTGTTGTACCGGTTCATGGTCGGTTCGAGCCCCTGAGCCACCAGCATCTCGACCGCATCGGCGGCCTCGGCCACCATGACATCGAGTTCAGGACGCTCGGCCTTGGCCGGCCGGCGTAGCACGTAGTCAGCGCCGCTCTGGCGACCGGGCGGCTTCCCGATGCCGAGCCGAATGCGAGTGAAATCAGCGGTGCCGAGGTGTTGCTTGATGGACTTCAGGCCATTGTTCCCGGCCAAGCCACCGCCCAACTTGAGCTTGAGCCGGCCGACGGGCAGATCGAGTTCGTCGTGGATGATGACCAATTTGGTCAGATCATCGATGCTGTGGCGGCGCACGAGCGGCTTCACCGCCCGGCCGGATTCGTTCATGTAGGTGAGCGGAAAGGCCAGACCGACCCGATGGTCGCCGATCCGGATGGTGTCGGTGAGCACGCTGCCCTTCTCGGCCCGAAGCCGACCGCCGTGGCGATCACACAACAACTCGACGACCTCGACCCCGAGGTTGTGCCGGGTGCCGGCATATTCGTCGCCGGGGTTGCCGAGGCCCACGACCAGCAGGTCGCTGGGCGTGCCGGTGCGATCGCTACGCCGCTTCAGCGCAGCCATGAGTGCGGCGAGGAACCGTGGACGGATTATTCGTCGCCGCCGGCGTCGTCGCCGCCGTCGTCGTCGGAGTCGCCACCGCCGTCGCCTTCTTCGCCACCTTCGCCCTCGCCTTCCTCGCCCTCCAGCGCGGCGGCTTCGGCTGCATCTTCGGCGGCCATGGCTTCGAGGGTGGAACGGGTGACCGTACCGATGGCAACCGCTTCTTCTTCGTCCACTTCGGTGCGGCTACCTTCGGGCATGACAATGTCGCTGACCCGAATGGCCTCGCCGATGGTGAGTTCGGAGATGTCGACGGTGAGCTCGGACGGAATGGCGTTCGGCTTGGCGTACACCGCCAGGGTGAACAGTGTCTGGTCGACCATGCCGTCTTCGTTCTCGACCTCTTTGGCCTCGCCTTCGAGCACGATGGGCACGTCGATCTGGATCTCCTCATTGGGATCGACCCGCAGGAAATCGATGTGGGTGACGTCGCGCTTCACCGCGTGACGCTGCATCTCCTTGACGATGCTGAGTTGCTTGTCACCATCGACGTCGATCGTGATGAGCGCGTTGAGGCCGGCCTCGGTGGTGAGCACTCGGCGCAGCTCGGGCCACGGCACGGTGACGGCGACCGGATCCTGGCCGAGGCCGTACACGACGCCGGGAACGTGGCCTTCACGACGCAGCCGACGGCTGGAGCGGGTGCCCAACGGGCGGCCGGTTTGGGCGGTCAAAAGCAGCTCGGCCATTTGGCGGGCTCCTGAGGGTGAAATCGATCGAACGGAGGCGCCACGAGACGCCTGACAACAGCAGGTCATGTTAGCCGCGTTTCCCGCCCGTTCCTCTTGTCCCCCGCTCGTTCCTCGCTCCCGCGACGCTGAGTCGGCCGCAGAGCGGCCTCGTTCAGCTTGCGGCTGCATCGGAGATGCCGAGCCGCCC
>JABDJW010000137.1 GCA_013002375.1 Acidimicrobiales bacterium
GGCCTCGAAATCGTCGAGACCCAGCTGCACGACCAAGCGGCCGACGCGATCACCAACGAGATCACCACCCTTGCCGCCAGCGGCGCCGACGCCATCGTGCTCGGCACCACCGGCGCCTTCTGCCCGCAGGCCATGGGCACCATCGCCGCCAACGAGTGGAGCCCGATCGGCCTCGTGTCGAGCACCTGCTCGATCATCGAGCTGCTCTGGGCCCCCCTCGGGGACGCCGCCAACGGTTTCCGCATCGCGCTCACGCCCAAGGACGTCTCCGACCCGTCGCTGCAGGACGACCCCGCGGTGATCGAGACCCGGACGATCCTGAGTGATGCCGGCTTCGAACCGACCGAAGGCTCGCTGGCCACCGGCGTGCTGTTCGGCCGTAATGTCGAGGCCCTGTTGAACCGGGCCATCGAGCTCGGCGGGCTCAACCGCAGCAACCTGATCGCCGCGATGTGGTCGCTCGACTTCGACAACCCCGGCCTCTACGACGGCGTCACCGGCCAGACCTCGGGTGCCGATGACGCCTATCTGCTCGAGAATGCGCTGATTGCCGAGTATCTGCACGCCGACGAAGGCGGCAGCTTCGTGCCGATCACCGACGTGTTCGTGGCCGAAGGTACCAACGGCAGCTTCGGCGGCTGATACCCGTCGATAGAACGACGATCGGCCGGGCACCGGTCCCCGCAAGGGGCTCAGTGCCCGGCCGTTTCGCGTCTACTCAGACCGCGTCGGCACCGCGTTCGCCGGTGCGGATCCGAACCAGCGATTCGACGCTGGTGACCCACACCTTGCCGTCACCGATCTTGTCGGTGTGGGCCGACTCTATGATCGCGTCGACCGCCGCATCGGCGACGGCATCGTCGACCACGACCTCGAGCCGGGTCTTGGGGGTGAACAACACTTTGTACTCGGTGCCTCGGTAGGTCTCGCTGTGGCCCCCTTGACGACCGAAACCCTGCGCTTCGGTCACGGTCATGCCCTGTACGCCAACGGTGGCGAGGGCATCTTTGACCTCATCGATCTTGAACGGTTTGATCACCGCGGTAATGAGCTTCACGTGGGGTTCCTTCGTTGTCATGGCATCACTCGTTTGATGCAATACAAACATGCCCATACCTGGTTGTATCCGTCAAGTAAACGTTCTGTTTCAGGGGTATTTCTGTACCAGCATCTGATACAATAACGTCCATGGTCGGGTACGTTCCCAAAATTGTTCCGTGGATCTCACCCCGGGGTCGCGACCGCCGACTGGTCTTGCGGCTCGACGGCACCTCGACCATCCCGCCCTTCGAACAGCTTCGGGCTCAACTCGCGGTGATGGTGGCCACCGGTCTCCTGGAACCCGGCTCGAGGCTCCCGCCCATCCGCTCGATGGCCGAACATTGCGACCTGGCGCCCGGCACGGTGGCCCGGGCATACCGCGAGCTCGAACTCGACGGCGTCGCCGAGGGTCGGGGCCGCAGCGGCACCTTCGTCGTCGACGAACCGCCGGAATCGGCCCAGCTGGACGAGCGGCGGCGGCAAGTCGACCTGGCGGCCGGCGAGTTCGCGTTTCGAATGCGCCAGCTCGGTGTTTCGCCCCCCACCGCGATCGACGCGATCCAGGCGGCCTTGGCGCAGCCCGAAGACGGCCCGATCGGCTAACCCAGGCAATCGTCGACGAGCTCCAGTTTGGCCGGCAACCCATCGGGTTGGGCCACCTCGATCGGTCCGACTCGCCACTCCCACAACGAACGGGCCCCGTCAGGGCCCAGAGCGCCCCGCACACAGGCCCGCGCAGCTTGACCACCGGTGGGCGACAACGACAACACCGCGACCTCCAGCAGGTCGACGCACGCCTCCATCGCGTCGACGACCGAGATGCGCTCGTCCGGCGTCAGAGAAAGCTCGTGCGGGCGGAATCCAATCCGCGAAATCGCCTCTGGGGTGAGGCCGATTTCGGTCAGGCGATCGATGCCGACCCTGGCCACCACCTGTGCGCCGATGCACCCGGCGGCGGTCGGCTCGTACGGCGTCGGCGGGCGGCCCGGTTCTTCATCGAGGAGATCGGAGGCGATGGCCGCACCCAGTTGACGTTCCGCAGGCGTCGCCTCGTCATCGGCGGTCAGCACCGCGCCGACCACGATCATGGCCGCGACCATGGCAAACGCAAGCAAGACGGCCCGAGACACGCCGGAGAGCCTAGAAGCCCAGCCACCCGAACCGGCGGCATTGGGCAACTCTTCGAGTTGCTGCCGAGTTGCTCGCTGACGCTCCCAACATCGCAACGGTAACCCGCCTGTACATCGGTGGGGTCAGGTCTACGTTGGACTCCGCAGACCGGTGGGGTCAGATCTACGTCGGACCCTGCGTTCCAACGAACGCTGCAATTCCAACAACGGCATCGCGGGCCACGGCCGTCGCTCGTAGGACGCGCCCGACGGTTTTTCAACGAGGTCAGCGCCGCAGGGTTCATTCGAGACCTGACCCCACGACCGCGCAGGGTCCAACGTAGACCTGACCCCGCTAGACGCTCCCAACATCGCCGGCGAAGCCGGTTGAACAAGCCAGCGAGCGAGGAACGAGCGAGCGGGACGGCGCCCTGGCGTCGCAAACGACGAAGTCGTTTGAACAAAACTGTCACACCCCGTTTTTAGGGTTGGTGATGTGAAACCTTCCCTGACGATCGACTGCAACACCTGCACCATGCAGCACACCTCGGCGTGCGACGACTGCATGGTCACCTACCTGTGCTCCGAGCACACCTCGGACGAGCCACCCGGCGCCGTGATCATCGATCTCGCCGAACTGCGCACGGCCAAGATGCTGGCCGAGGCCGGCTTGGTACCCGAACTCCGCCACACGAGCGACGGCTGATGGCAGTCCACACGCTCGACAGTGTCGACCCGACCGCGCTCACCGGCGTGCAGCGCACGCTCGACGATCTGGGCGATCCGCTCTCCGATGTCACGTTCTGCGTGGTCGACCTCGAAACCACCGGCGGCTCGCCCCACGACTGCTACATCACCGAGATCGGCGCGGTGAAGCTTCGCGGCGGTCAATGCCTCGGCACCTTCCAGTCCATGGTCAATCCCGGCGCGGCGATTCCGCCCCGCATCACCGTGCTGACCGGCATCACCGAAGCGATGGTCCGCACCGCACCACGCATCGAGGCCGTCCTGCCCAGCCTGCTCGAGTTCATCGGCGGCTCGGTCATCGTGGGCCACAACGTGCGTTTCGATCTGTCGTTCCTCAACGCGGCCCTCGAACGCGATCGTCGTCCCACGCTGGTCAACCGCTCGGTCGACACTTGCGCCCTGGCCCGTCGCCTGGTGCGCAGCGAGGTCCCGAACTGCAAGCTCGGCACCCTCGCCAGCCGGTTCCGGCTCGATCATCAACCGTCGCACCGCGCCCTCGACGATGCGCTGGCCACCGGCGATCTTCTCCACTTCTTGCTCGAACGGGCCGCGAGCCATGGCGTGCACGGCCTCGACGACCTCCTCACGTTGCCGACCATGGCGGGGCATGCCGAGGCCGCCAAGCTCGCGCTGACCGATTCGTTGCCCCGGGCGCCCGGCGTGTACCTCTTTCGCGATCGCCGGGGCGATGTCCTCTACGTGGGCAAGGCGGCCAACCTGCGGTCGCGGGTGCGCTCGTACTTCTCGTCCGAAACGCGGCGCAAGGTCGGGGCCATGTTGCGCGAGCTGCACTCGATCGAACACATCGAGTGCCACCACCAACTCGAATCGGCCGTCATCGAGCTTCGGCTGATCCACCGGCACCAACCGCGCTACAACCGCCAGGGCAAGCGCCGCAAGGGGCGCCAACCGTGGGTCAAGCTCACCTTGAACGAGGCCTACCCGCGGCTCTCGATCGTGCGGGCGGTGAAGGAAGACGGCGGGCTCTACCTCGGTCCGCTCGGCTCGAAACGCAGCGCGCAGCTCGTCGTCGACGCCATTCACACCGCGCTCCCCCTGCGCCGGTGCCGGCAACGGGTCCGGCGGTCGGGCCCCTCCGGCATCGGGCCGTGCAGCGCCGCCCAGCTC
>JABDJW010000149.1 GCA_013002375.1 Acidimicrobiales bacterium
CAGCTGGGCCACCCCCAAGACGAGGGCGACGACCACGAAGCCGCCCACCCAACGACGCCACCGTCGCCGGGGGCGAACCGGACCGTCGTAGTCCCAGTCGTCGACGCGGTCCTCGAATCCGGCGTCGATGTTGTCGTCGAAACGATCGTCGTAGCGATCGCCCTGCGGCTGCTCGAGCGGTCGGCCGAATCCGTCGGGGTACACCTGCGTCGGTGGTCCCGCCGGCGGTGGAGTATTCGGCGGTTGGGGGTGGTGGGGATCCATGCGGGCTCGAGTTCAGCACGATTTCGGCGCGATGCCGCAGCACCACGGCGACGCGATCGCGGCTGCGACGGCCGCCGATTTCGTCATCGGTTCGTAATCTTCGGGGAGTTCCGGGTTGAAATTTCAGCGTAGCCGCTCGGGTGGCACCTCAAGCGTTGGCCGCCGCGGTAACCTTTTGCCGCACCTGCACCCTGGCCCCTACCTTCACCGAGCGCGTTGACGAATCCCCGTCTGCAAACCTTCCGCATCGCCCTGCGCCGCATGATGGCGACAGGCCTCGCGCTCTTGGTCCTGGCCGTGCCGGCATCGGCTCAGGACGACCCCGAGGACATCGACGACGCCCGCGACCAGCGCGAGGAGGCGCGCGACGAACAGGCCCGGACCGCGGCTCTGGTCGAACTCGAGGAGGCCGAACTCGACGAGATCGAGGCGGCGCTGGCTGACATCACGGCGGCGGCGGAGTTCCAACAGTCGAAGGTTGACGCAGCTCGGGCCGATCTGTCGGCCGCACAGAATCAGTTGGCCCAGGCGCAGGACAACATTGCTCGGACCAACGAACTCATCGCGTCGGCCGAGGCCGAGGTCAAGCGCTTTGCGGTCGAGGCCTACGTCGGCTCGGGCTCGGGCGAAACCGAGGACTGGCTGGAATCGAGCGATGTCGCCGAGACCGCCCGCCGTGAATCCATGCTCGGATACGTCAACGGCGATCAAGCCGATGTGTTCGAGCAGCTGCGCCAACTGCAGGCCGACCAGGCCGAAGCGGTCGAATCGGCGGCGGCGGCCGAGGCTGAACAGCGGAATATCGAGGCCAAGCTGGCGGTCGACCTCGCGCTGCTCGAAGACCGCCGCGAGTTGCAGGACGCCATCAAGGCCGAGGTCGAGAGCCGTATCACGGGCCTCGAAGCTCAGCTGCGCGAGCTCGAAGCCGAGGAGGACGAGCTCACCACGTTCATCCAGGAGCAGATCGCGGCGACCTCGGCGGCCGATCCGGGCGTTGTCTCGTCATCGGGCTGGACCTGGCCGACCTCGGGCGGGATCGGATCCGGCTTCGGCCCCCGGTTCCACCCGATCCTGCGCATCAACCGGCTGCACGCCGGTCTCGACATCGGTGGTGCGCACGGTAACGCGATCTGGGCTGCGGCCGACGGCACCGTGATCTCGGCCGGCTGGAGTGGCGGCTACGGCAATCGGGTCGTGATCAATCACGGCGGCGGCATCACCACCGTCTACGCCCACATGTCGAGCATTGCGATCTCGAACGGTGCTCGCGTCGAGGCGGGCGACGTCATCGGAGCGGTCGGCAGCACCGGTCTCTCCACGGGGCCCCACCTCCACTTCGAGGTCCGCTCCAATGGCGTACCGGTCGATCCGCGGCCATATTTGCCGTAACTGACCGGCCCGGTTGTTCGGCACGGTAGATGGGCCAAAAGCATCGACTCGGCCTCCCGTCTTGAGTTCGCGCTGCGTGGCGAGCCAGAATGGGAATCGGACGGAGTGTCTTCCCCTACCGTTGTGCAAAGGATGCCCAATGACTGCAGAACTGACTGGTCGCGAAATTGTCGCTCGGACCTTCTCGACCGCCCGGCGGGGCTACGACACAGTTGAGGTTGACGCGTTTCTCGAGAAAGTTGGCCGTCAGATCGACATGTTGCTCGGTGACATCGATCGACTCAACCGGGAACTCGACGAGGCCCATGCGCTCGTGGCCAAGGCGGCCAAGACGCCACCGACCGAGGCTGCACCTGCCGCGCCCGTGGCCGCGGCCCCGGTTGCGCCCGCCGAAGACTCGAGCCGAGCCACCGGCGAAGCAGCCGACATCGTGTTGCAGATGGCGCACAAGACGGCTGCCGATGCCATTGCGCAGGCCAAAGAGCGCGCCGCGGCGATCACCGCCGAAGCGAAGAGCTCGGTGTCCGAAGCGGTCACGACGGCCGAAGCAAGAGCCGCCGAGGTGGTCCAGAGCGCAGAAGCCAACGCAGCCGAGACCCTGCAGGCCGCGGAAACCACGGCCAACGAGACCGTCGCGGCAGCCGAATTCAAGGCGGCTGAAATGCAGCGCGAGAGCGATCGCAAGGCCTTCGAGGCCGCCAGCCGTAGTCAGGGCGAACTTCGTTCGATCCAGGCCGAGATCGAGAAGCAGCGCAACGGGCTGATTCTGCTCGACGAACAGCTGGTCATGAAGCGGGAGAATCTCCGCACCCTGGCTGCCGAGATCACCAAGGTGGCCGATGCCAGCGAGGCGGCACCCACCGATGCCGCCGCCGGTGCGGTCATCGATCTGGCCGCCGCTGAAGCGCAGGCCGCGGGCGAGAGCTCGTCGTCGCCCGCCGACGCGGAGACCGCCGCCGCCGAGTAACCCGACGGCGAGGTTCAGGGTCCGCCCTCGTTCGGGTCCTCACGCAGCATGAACGGTTCGGCGACGGCCTTTACGCAGCCGCACCGGCACGTGCGAAGTGCTTCGCTGGCATTGAACTCGTCGAGGATGGCCTTGAGTTCGGTGACGATGTCGGCCAGCGCGAACTGCCGTTCGTAGAGCACCTCATCACAGCAGTCGCAGTACCACCGGATGCGGTCGAGTTCGCCGTCACGTCGCTGGCGTTCGACCACGACGCCCCAGGTGTCGGCCGGTCGCAACGGACTGTGGGGGACATCGGCGGGCACCAGGAACAGCTCGCCCGGGGCGACGAGATGACTCTCGACCGGTCCATCGGCGCCATCGGGAAGCGGCCGACGGATGTCGACCTGGATCGTGCCCTCGAGCTGGTAGAAGATTTCATCACCAGGGTCGATGTGGAAGTCGTTTCGGGCGTTTGGTCCCCGGACCACCATGAAGATGAAATCGGAATCGGCGAAGACCACCTGATTCGACACCGGTGGTTCAAAGAGCTCTTGGTTCTCCTCGATCCAACGTTCCAGATGGACCGGGTTGAGCGGCAGCGCCATACCCGCGAGCGTATCGTTACCCTGCGGGCATGGAATCACCCTTGGTCATCTCGGACGAGGTTCGGCAAGCGACGGCCGACGGCCGCGGCGTCGTCGCCCTCGAGTCGACCATCTTCTCGAACCTGGGCCTTCCCTCGCCGGCCAATCAGGAGGCGCTCATCCGGTGTATCGGTGCGATCGAAGACGCGGGGGCGGTGCCGGCGTTGACCGCGGTCCTCGACGGCGTGCCGCGGGTCGGCCTCGCCCCGGCCGAGCACGAGCGCATCCTCGGCCCCGCGACGAAGTTGGCCGAGCGCGATCTCGGCGTGGCCATGGCCCAGGGTTGGGCGGTTGGGGCAACGACCGTCTCGGCGTCGGCGGCCCTGGCGGCGGGCGCGGGCGTGGCGGTCTTTGCGACCGGGGGTATCGGTGGTGTCCACCGAGGCAACGCGGTGAGTGGCGACGTCAGCGCAGATCTGGGTGCCATCGCACGGCATCCGGTGACGACCGTCTGCGCCGGCGCGAAGTCGTTCTTGGATCTCGGGAAGACGGTCGAGCAGCTCGAGACCCTCGGGGTGCCGGTCTTGGGATACGGCACCGATACCTTCCCGGCGTTCTACGGCCGCTCGAGCGGCATCCCGGTGCCGCACCGGGTCGATGGCCCGGAAGAGGTGGCCGCCATCGTCGCCGCCCGCCGCAGCGTGCAGCCCTCGGCCGGCGGTGTCCTGGTCGCCGTGCCGATCCCGGAGGCCGACGCACTGCCGCAAGTCGAACTCGACGAAGCGCTCGACGCCGCCCTGGCGGCCGCGGCGCGAGACGGGCTCACCGGGGCGGCGATCACGCCCTTCGTCTTGGCCCACATGGCTCAGGTCACCGAAGGTCGCAGCGTGCCGGCCAACCTGGCGCTGGCCGAGAACAACGCATCGGTCGCGGCCCAGATCGCCACCGAGCTGGCCGGCCGGTAGGGGGCTGCCGGCCCAGTCGCCCTACCCGGCCGCCAGGCCGCGACGGGCCAGCCACTCCGCCTCCTGCTGGCCGAGTTCGGTGGCGGGTGGTCCGTCAACCCACGGCCAGAGTTCCTCGGCGATCCTGCGCCAGTCGGCGGTGGCCCCCAGCTCGGCCTCGATCGCGAACAGGCCGAGGTTGATGCGCTGGATGAGCGCAAACGATGGGGGGACGTTGGCCCACTTGAGCATCTGGCTGTTCTTGGCATCGAAGGTGTGTCGAATCGTCTTGGACGCGTACTCGGGAGTGATCGTGACCGGCCCTTCGTGGCGCACCAGTTCGTAATAGTGGCTGAACCAGTCGTAGACCTCGTCGTCGTCGAGCGGCGCATTCGGGCTGACGAGGTTGGCTTCGGTCACCTTTCGGCGGAACGCGGCGGGTTCACCGGCGATCATGGTCTTGATGAGGTCACCGAACGTGTCGAGCTCGGACTGATCGAAGCGACGCACCAAGCCGAAATCGAGGAACGTCACCCGGCCGTCCGCTCCGAAGAGATAGTTGCCCGGGTGCGGATCGCCGTTGAAGACACGCAATCGATACAGACTGCGGAACACGAAGCGGTAGAGGATTTCGCCGGCCCGATCGCGCTCGGCTCTCGATCGCTCGAGCATGGTGGCGAACCGATCACCCTCGACGAAATCGGTGGTCAGTACCCGCTGGGCCGAGAGATCGGTGTGGACCGACGGTACGTGGATGAACGGGTGGTCGCGGTAGAACTCGACGAAGGTCTGCTGGGCTGCGGCTTCGGCGCGGTAGTCGAGTTCGTCGCCGATTCGCTCCCGCAGCTCGGCCACCAGTGGGCCCGGCTCCAACGTGGGAAAGAGCATGGCCAACATCCGTCCGAGGAGATCGCTGTTGTCGAGATCGGCGAGGATGGCCTCGTCGATTCCCGGATACTGCACCTTGACGGCCACCTGGCGACCATCGTGGGTGATCGCCTTGTGCACTTGGCCGATCGACGCCGCCGCGATCGGCTCGTCGTCCCACGTCGCGAAGAGTTCATCGGCGGGGCGCCCGAGTTCGGAGGCCACGACCCAGCGGGCGACGTCGCCATCCATCGCGGGGGCGTCCTGCTGGAGTTGGGCCAACGTCTGGCGCACGGACTCGGGCAGGCCGGCATCGAGGTAGCTCGCCATCTGCCCGAGCTTCATCAGGGCTCCCTTCATCTGCCCCAGGCGTTCGGCGACTTGTTCGGTCGCCCGTTGCTGGTAGGCCGCGTCCAACTCGGCGCGCGCGCTCTCGCTGGTGGCCCGGGCGCGCTTCACCCGGTGGGTGACCGCCCCGGTCCCCAAACGGGTGCCGAGCCGAGCGACCTCGACGTTGCGAGCAGATCGCCGACGGTGCGAGACCCCGTGGCCGGCCGGCGCGGTTCCCCGGCGGTGCCGGGCGATCACTGCAGCGGTCGCGGCCGCCAAGGACAAGGCGAGAATGCGGAAGGAACGGCGCATGGGCTACCACCCTGGCACGTTCGAGTCGCCGAGCAGTGGTCGGTGATCGGGGATTGGGCCAACTCAGTGGAGGTGCACGGACCGAGCATGCGACGTCGCCGCATTGCCATCGGCGCGGGCCCAGGCGTCGACCAAGCCGGACTCACGGCGCACCGCCCACCCCAGACCGGCGATGATGCCGGCCTCGGTCAGACTGTCGTCGATCTCGATCGCTCGTAGTTCGGCGTCGTGGACGTTGCGAAGCGGAATCAAGAGCACGCCGAGCTGGTTGGGGCCGACGACGCAGACTCGGTCGGTGAACTCGAGGTGTCGGGCCACGATGTCGATGACCTGCTGGGCGCGTTCGGCGTTGTGCCGAGCGCCGGCTACCGAGCTTCCGAAGTCGATCGAGAGCACGCCGGCCGGGAAGCCGGTGCTCTGGCAACGCACTTCTTCATCGATCAACAGCCGTCGCCAATGATCCAGATCGCCAACCGCAAAGGTTCGGCCGCGCGCCGAGCGGGCCGATTGCATCGGAACCGCGTCGGTGGAACCGGAGTGAGACTCGGATGAGTTGGTGGATTCAATGGCCGACATGGGGTGGACCCTTTGGGAAAGTACGACGAGAATGCTTGCTAGATTCACGGTCGGCGCCGCGCGCCGGGATTGAAGCGTTTGACCCAGACGTCTTGGCTTCCAGCTGCTTTGCGTGGTCGAATCGGGGCCGGCGAACACAGAAGGTGGCGAACCGTGGCTTCAACCGAATCGATTGAGTTCGTGGGATCGGCCGGGTCCCGGCTGCAGGGTGTTCTGCATCAGCCCGACGGTCCCGTGGTGGGCAGCGTCTTGTTGGCCCATTGTTTCACTTGCTCGAAGGACACCCAGACCACCAGTCGTCTGGCGAAGGCCTTGACCCGGGCCGGGTACGTCGCTTTCCGGTTCGACTTCACCGGGCTCGGGCAGAGTGGGGGCGAATTCTCCGAGACAACGGTGAGTTCCAACGTGGGCGACCTCAGTCGAGCCGCCGTGACGCTGATCGAACGAAATGCCGGGCCTTGTGTGCTGGTCGGACACAGTCTGGGCGGTGCCGCCGCGCTGCTTGCGGCTCGCCGGTTGAAGACGGTGACCGCGGTCGCCGTGGTCGGCGCGCCGGCATCGGTCGAACACGTGACGCACCTGTTTGGCGACGCCCGAGCCGAAATCGAGACCGTGGGATCGGCCGAGGTCTGCATTGGTGGCCGGCCATTCCGGGTCGGCCGGTCGTTCTTGGATGATCTGGCCAATCACGACGTGATCGATGCAGCGGCCAACCTGGCCCGCCCCCTCCTGGTGGTCGTGCCCGGCGCCGACGCCGTGGTGCCTCCGAGCGAGGGGCGACGGATCTATGACGCCGCAGCCGAACCCAAGCAACTCGTCGAGGTGGCCGGGGCCGACCATCTGCTGACCAACCGTGACCATGCCGACGAACTGGCCCGAACCCTGGTCGAGTGGCTGGACACGACCCGCGACGGAAGCTCGCCCGGTTAGGCCGTCGTAGGTGACCTAGGTCCCTGCCGCAGACCGGATCGAGTTGCCAGAATCAGGCCATGACATACAAGAGGATGAGGCTGTCGGGTGCTGTCGCGCTCGCCTGGGTACTGGCTGCTGCGGTGATGGTTCCCGCTTCTTCCCCGGCGGCCGCGGCCGGCCCCGACGACATCGTGAATCCGTCACCGTTTGTCTGGACCTACGTGGCCTCCCCCGAGCCGCACTATGTCGGGGTGATGGAGTACGGCGAAGCGACCTTCACGATGAACAACGGCGACACCCTCACCACGCGGGCCTACCGCCAACAGGGTGGTTCGTACTCGATTCCCGGTCCGACCCTGCACATGACCCCCGGCAATCGATATGTGGTGCGGTTCCGGAATCTCCTCGACTACGAGGCGCCGAGTTCAGACGAGAATGTGTTCAAGGATCCGAACATCACCAACCTCCATACCCATGGCCTGCACATTTCGGGGGAGGGTGCCGGCGATGACGTGACCCGAATGTTCGAAGGCGGTTTCGGGGGCGATTACATCTATGACATCCCGGCCGATCACATGGGCGGAACCTACTGGTATCACGCCCATCACCACGGGGCGACCTACCTCCAGGTGTCAACCGGCGGCTTCGGCCTGATCGTGATCGACGATGGCCAGGACGGCATACCGGCCAATGTGGCGGCGATGGAGGAACGTGAACTCGTCATTGGCTACCTTGACCCGTCCGCCGCCGGAACCGGAGGGGACACGTTGATCTCCGGAACGCTCTCACCGGGCTGGACCGTCAACGGCAAGGTTGGAGGCACACTCACCGTGCCGCCCGACACCTGGCTCCACTGGCGGGTCTTGCTGGCCGACACCGACGCTCGCACCGAAGCGGTGTCGGTGGGCCCGAATTGCGAGGCCGAATTGCTGGCTCGAGACGGCGTGTGGCGCACGACGGCGCCCAAGGATCTCAGTACCAACGCGGTGGAGCTCACCGGTGCGTCCCGCGCGGATCTCGCGGTGCGCTGCAGCGGCCCGGCCGACATCCAGGTCGGTAACACCACCGTGGCCAGCGTCGAAGTCTCCGGTCCGGCTGATCCAGGTCCTCATCCCTACGCCGCCGACGGCGTCTCGAGCTGGTCGGCCAACCGACCGTCATACCTGCGCGACCTGAGCAGTGTCGCCACGGTCAACACCGAGTCGGTGAGCATCGGCGCCCGCACGATCAACAACGACAAGTTCGACCCCGATACCCCGACGTTCACGCTGAGTGCCGACATGGTCCAGGAGTGGACCCTGAGCGGGGCCAACAACCACCCGTTCCACCTGCACGTGTACCACATGCAAACGTTCGGCTGCGGCGGCGATTTCGAGGACGGGGAGTACTACGACACGGTGGCCGGCGACTGCACGGTTCGCTTCGACCTCGACGCGGTAACCGGCAGCGCGTATGCCGGACGCACGATCATGCATTGTCACATCCTCGATCACGAGGACCGCGGCGCAATGGGGTGGGTCGACGTGATCGGCGGCACACCGCCTCCGGTTCTGCCGATCGGGCAGGGCTACAGCCAGTACTACGCGGTTCCTGCCGATCCTCCGTCTGCGCCATCGGGTCTTGTTGCCACCGCGACGTCGAGTTCGTCGGTCGAGCTGCAGTGGGTCGACAACGCCACCGAGCCGACCATCTTCAACATCGAGCGCTCTCTCGACAGCACGACGTTTGTGCCGCTCGCCACGACGGCATTCGATGTCACGACCTACACCGACGACGATGTCGACCCGGGGACGGCGTACTGGTATCGCGTCAATGCCCGTAACCCGGCCGGAACCTCGTCCTGGTCCAACACCGCCTCCGCGACCACGCCGGTCGCTCCGTCGGTACGGCCGCTCGGCGGCGTCGTGGTCGAAGGAAGCTCCGGTACGACGATCGTTGACGTGCTCGTCTACCTCGAGGACAGCGAAGGCAATCCAACGACCGCCGGTGAGGACGTCACCGTTGACTTCGCCACGGTGGACACCCACCCCAACCCTCAGGTCGCGCAGGCTGGCAGCGACTTCATATCGACCGCCGGCACCCTCACCATTCCCGCTGGTGCATCACAGGCCAGCGTTCCGGTCGAGGTGATCGGCGATACCGTCGCCGAGCCGCCGCTTCTGTACGGCGAGTGGGGCCTCGTCATGTTCTCGAACGTGTCCTCGAACGCGCGGCTCGACCTCGGCTTCTTCGGTCTCGGCATCTTCATCATCATCGACGACGATTGACGGTCGGCTCGAGCTAGGGAATACCGAGCTAGGGAATACGCAGCACCATCGCGCCGACGTGGTCCTTCGCGGCGAAGGCTTCCTGGGCCTGGTGGATCTGTTCGAGCGGGTAGGTGCCGCCCACGATGGGGCTGATCTCGCCCCGAGCGATGTAGCCGACGAGCGCAGAGAACACGTCGGGCTGGTACACGGTGGCGCCGTAGAGCTCGAGGTCGTGGAGGTACAAGGTGCGGAGGTCGAGGTCGACGATCGGTCCGGCGATGGCGCCGGCGGTCACGTAGCGCCCGCCGCGCCGCAGGGCCTCGAACCACCGTGGGGTGTCGGCTCCGCCCACCACGTCGGCGACCACATGGAACGGCCCGCCGTTCGCTTCGAGGGCGGCCGCGACGGCATCGGGGTTCTGTCGCGGCACCAGGTGGTCGGCCCCGAGGGCGGCAACGGCGTCGAGCTTCGTCTGGCCGGCGATCGCGGTGACCGTAGCGCCACGGAGTCTGGCCAGGCTCACCAGGGCCGTTCCGACACCGCCCGATGCGCCGGTGATCGCCACCGACTGACCGGCGCCGAGCTGCACCCGGTGCAGCATGTGTTCGGCGGTCGACCATGAACAAGGAAAGCTGGCCAGCTCGACATCGGTGAGCGGGCTGTCATGGGGATATACGTTGCGGCCCGGCACCGCGCAGTATTGCGCGAAGCCGCCGTCGAGTTCGCTGCCCAGGTACTGCGCGAGTTCCCGTCGGTTCGGATCGGCCTTGTCGCGGATCCAACAGTCGACCAGGGCTCGCCGGCCGATCAGGGAGCGATCGGTCTCGGCTCCGACCGCCACCACCCGTCCGCTCGGGTCTGCTCCCTGAATGCGGGGGTAGGCGATGGACGATCCGCCCCAGGCGCCATCGGAACTGTCCGAACCCGGGGCGACGGCTTCGGTGGGCCCGCTGACCGACTTGCTGTACCAGCCGACCCGGGTGTTGATGTCGGTGTTGTTCATGCCGCACGCCGCCACCCGCAGGAGGACCTCGTCGGGTCCCGGCGAGGGCACCGGTACGTCGTGGCGCACCTCGAGCATCTCGGGCCCGCCCTGACCCAGCAGCAAGGCGGCGGTCATCGTTTCCGGTAGCTCTGTCGGCATGGCCGTCGAGGCTACCGCCCTAGACCGTTCGCAGGTTTGGTTGTCGATGTCCGCTCCGCGTCAGGCCGCCACAGTCGAGCAGAGGCCGGCGCAGCATCTCGAGACTGTCGCTGCGGGGGTGCAGGGCTCCGTTGGCGTGGAGCACGAGGAGGACGCTCCAGAGCGCTTCGGGGGCATCCAGGGGAAGCTCGAGCTCGTGTGCTTCGCACCACACCAGAATGTCGACCCAGAGCATCTCGCGCACGGTGGATTCGGTGTACAGGTCGGGTAGCTCGTCGCGCCACGCCTTGGCGGCCAGAACCGCGGTGACCGCATCGGCCGACAGTGGGCGCCCCTCCTGCAGCGAGTGGGCCAGCACCCGGCGGCGCAGCGCTCGATCGTCAGCATCGAGCGCCTGGCGGGGATCAACCCGACGTTGGCGGTGGAGTGGGGGAACGGCCCGCAATCGCCGGCCGCTCGAGGGGTGGGGGGAAGTGTCGGTGTCCATAGCCCCACTCTGACCGGGGGGTGTGACAGTTTTGTTCAGGCGGCTCCGACCGAACCGGTCCGGATAGTCAGCGTCCAGCGCCGAAAACCCGGACCAGTTGGGGACAGATGTCGAGAAGATTTCCGGTGGCTAGACGAAGGCGCTGGCGAACACCAGGCTGACGATGGTCATGACCTTCAACAAGATGTTCATGGCCGGACCCGAGGTGTCCTTGAACGGGTCGCCGACGGTGTCGCCAACCACGGCGGCCTTGTGCGGCTCCGAGCCCTTGCCGCCATGCGCACCGGCCTCGATGTACTTCTTGGCGTTGTCCCAGGCGCCGCCGGCGTTGGCCATGAAGATGGCCAGGGCGAAGCCGGTCACGAGCGCACCGGCGAGCAAGCCGCCGAGGGCATCGACATCGATGAAGCCGACGACCAGCGGCACGACCACGGCGAGGGCGCCGGGGATGATCATTTCCTTCAGCGATGCTTCGGTGGAGATGGCGACGCACTTGGCCGAGTCGGGATGCACGCCCGGCTCACCCTCTCGGAGACCTGGGATCTCGCGGAACTGGCGACGAACCTCTTCGATCATGGCGTTGGCCGCCCGACCCACCGCGTCGATGGTGAGCGCAGCGAACAGGAAGGGCAGGCCGGCGCCGATGAACAGGCCGATGAACACGTCGACCTCGCCGACGTCGAGGCTGAGGGTGCGGGTGGGGTCGGCTTCGGTGATCGCGAACTCGAAGCTCTTGAACAGGGCCAGGGCGGTCAGTGCCGCCGAACCGACCGCGAAGCCCTTGGCCACGGCCGCCGTGGTGTTGCCCAACGAATCGAGGGCGTCGGTGACTTCGCGGACCGATGGGTCGAGCTCGGCCATTTCGGCGATGCCACCGGCATTGTCGGCGATCGGGCCGTAGGCGTCGACCGATACCACCACGCCGGTGGTGGCCAGCATGCCGATGGCGGCCACCGCGATGCCGTAGATTCCACCGAAGCCATCGGCATCGCCCAGGGCTTGTTCGCCGCCCCAATAGGCCACGCCCACGCCGATGAGGATGAGGGCCACCGAGGCCGCGACCGACACCATGCCGGCGCTGATACCCGCGAGCACCGTGGTCGCAGGGCCGGTTTCGGATTGGGCGGCGATCTTCTTGACCGGTCCGAAGTGGTCAGACGTGTAGTACTCGGCGGTCTTGCCGAGGGCCCAACCGACGAGGAGGCCACCGATGACCGACAGGGCCAGGCCCCATGGCCTGTCCTCGGGGAATACGTCGCCGTCACCGAACAGCCAGTAGGCGATCGCCACGGTGGCCAGCACCGTGAGACCCATGGCCACGTTGGTGCCCATGTGCAGGGCCCGGCTCAAGGCCTTGGAGTCGGTGCTGTCGCCGCCCTTCACGAAGAAGGAGCCGATGATCGAGGCGATCATGCCGACGAAGGCGATTGCCATCGGGAACATCAGCAGCGAGATCACGCCTTCGTCGGTGGCCTCGTTGGCGGCCAGGCTCAGGGCAAAGGCAGTGAGAGCGACCGGGGCGATGATCGAGCCCGCGTAGGACTCGAACAGGTCGGCACCCATGCCGGCCACGTCGCCGACGTTGTCGCCCACGTTGTCGGCGATGGTGGCCGGGTTGCGGGGGTCGTCCTCGGGGATGCCGGCTTCGACCTTGCCGACCAGGTCGGCGCCGACGTCGGCCGCTTTGGTGTAGATGCCGCCGCCGACACGGGAGAACAGAGCGATCGACGATGCGCCGAGGCCGTATGCGGTGACGATTTCGAAGGCCTTGTCGTGTTCGATCCAGCTGACGAACAGCAGGTACACGAACATCAGACCGAGCAGGGCCAGGCCGGCGACGGCGAAGCCCATCACCGCGCCACCGCGGAAGGCGATCGGTAGGGCCTTGCCGGGTCCGTCCTTGGCCGCCTCGGTGGTACGAGCGTTGGCCATCGTGGCCACCGTCATGCCGGCGTACCCGGCCGAAGCCGACAAGATTGCGCCGAGCAGATAGGCGATCGAGGCGAAGGGATGGATGACGATTGCCAGCAGGATCACCAGCGCGGCGGCGAAGACCGACACCCAGGTGTATTCCTGCTTCAGGAAGGCCTTGGCGCCGTTCTGGATCTCGGTCATGAGGAAGATCATGCGCTCGTTGCCGGGGCTGGCCTTCTCGACGTCTTTGTAGAAGAACGCAGCGAGGCCGAGCGCAGCGACAGCTGAGATCAGCGCGAGGTAGGGGATTGCTTCCACAGAGTTTCTCCTGGGATTGAGTTGTCTCGTCCCTGACCCAATACAGCAGCCAGCGCATTCGTGAGAGGTTCCCACCTGCGGCGACGAGCATGGTGCTCGCGGGACGGAGCAACGCTAGTTATCGTGAGTACGAGGTACAAGGATGCCGCGCGGATTTGTCGAAGGCGAACTGGGAGCACATGTCACAGGCCGGCTCAGGAGCAGATGAGACCGGCGACGTGGCGGCGAAGGTGATCGCTCGGCTTCGACAAGAAGCGCGGGTCGCTCGGCGGGCGCTCCCGCGCGCGGCCCGACGCTCAGGTGCGGCTGCCTTGACCGACCGGATCCTGGCCTTGCCCGAGGTCGATGCGCTGCCGCCGGGCGGAATCGTTGCCGGCTTCATGGCCTTCGACGGCGAGATCGACGTCGGGCCGGCGATGCGTGCGTTGGGCGCTAGCGGGTTTGAGATCGCTCTGCCTCGCATCGACGCCGATGCCGTGACGTTCCATCTGGCTGCCGAGCCGGGCGCCGACGGCGGCGACCTGGTGCCGGCCGCGATGGTTCCCGGCCGGTTCGGCATCCTCGAGCCCACACCGAACCAACCGCGGGCCGATCGGCTCGGGCTCGTCCTCGTGCCGCTGGTGGCCTTCGATGCCCAGTGTCATCGCATCGGCATGGGGCGAGGGTATTACGACCGCTTCTTCGCCGATTGGCCAACGCGGCCGCCACTGATCGGCGTGGCGTTCGATGCGCAGCAGGTGGATTCGATTCCGGCCCGGCGCTGGGACGTTTCGCTCGACGCGGTGGTGACGCCATCGCACACCCACCGTTCCGGCCGGCCACGAAATTGAGCTCCGGTTCGCACATGAGCGGGCTGCATGCGACAGACTTCCCAGGTGCACATCATTGTTGTCGGAGCCGGCGAGGTCGGTTCGTACGTCGCCGACCGCCTGGCCCGGGAAGGTCACGACGTCGCGGTCATCGAGACCCACGCAGGTAGGCGCCGCCAGATCGAGGAAGAACTCGACGTCTTGACCATCGCCGGAAGTGGCACCCACCCTGCGGTGCTTCGTCAGGCCGGGCTCGATCGGGCCGAAATCCTCGTTGCCGCGACCTCGGACGACTCGGCCAACCTGCTGGCGTCGATGATCGCCAAGCAGCACGGTGTGCCGCGGACCATCGTGCGGATCGAGGCCGCCGAGCTTCGCGGAGACGATGCGGCCGAGCTCCGGGCAGCATCCGGCGCCGACCTCATCATTGATCCCGATCAGGAGACCGCGATCGAGATCCTCGATCTGCTCGAGTACCCGGGCGCCTCCGAGGTCGCCAACATGGGCGCCGATGAGGTCGTGGTTATCGGCGCTCGGCTGCCGGCCCACTCCGAACTCGTCGGCAAGAGGCTGTCCGAGATCGCAAAGCAATTCGAACCGGAGTGGGAATTCATCGTCGGTGCCATCACCCGCGGCGACAAGACGATCATTCCCCGCGACGAGGACGTCCAGCTGGAGACCCATGATCTGCTCCGGATCGCCTGTCGCCGCGAGTCGCGCCGGCTGGTCGCGTCGTTGATGGGATTGGCGCGCGACATCCCTCGTCGAATCCTGCTGTTGGGTGGCGGGCGAACCGCTCGAAAGCTGGCCGAACGCCTGAGCAATCGAGGGGCGGAGGTCTTGATCCTCGAACGCAATCGCGGTCGGGCCCGGTACCTGGCCGAGCAACTCGATCACGTCCTCGTGCTCGAGGGCGACATCACCGACAACGATCTGCTCGATGAGGCCCAGGTCGGCGACGCCGACGCGGTGATCGCCCTCACCGGCGAAGACGACGCCAATGTCTTGGCCTGTCTGTACGCAAAGTCGGCCGGGGCCAAGGAGACGATTGCGGTCGTCCACCGACTTTCGTTGCTCGACCTGCTCGACGAAGTGGGCGTCGATGTTGCGTTGTCGCCCCGTACCGCGAGCGCCAACGGCGTCATGCGGTTCGTGCGCAGCGATGTCGCCCAAGTGGCGACGTTCCTCCAGGGCGATGCCGAGGTGTTGGAGTTCGTCGTCCGGGCCGGCAGCCCTGCCGACGGTCAGCTCATCTCCGATCTCGGCTTCCCACGCGACGTCCTGCTCGGCGCGATCGTGCGGGACGGCAAGTCCCACATCGCCAGGGGCCGCAGCCGCCTGCGGAGGAATGATCACGTCGTCGTCTTCGCCATGCCCCAGTCGGTCGACGAGTTGGCGCGCTGGTTCGGGTGATTCCCCGCCGGCCCCGATCGGCCTGGTCGATCCGGCTCGCCGCCACCCAGCGGCCCGGCGTGGGCTGGCCGATTGCGATGGCCGCCCTTCTCACCGGTATTGCCGCCATGGCGGCAGGGGTGATCGATCTCACCGCCGCTGGCGACGCGGCGCCTTGGTTGCTGTGGATCGGTGTGCTCATGATCGGCCCGAGCCTGTACTGGCTGTGGGTGCGCAAGGCGGAACTGCATCTTCGGGGGCGCGGTGGTTGGGCCTCGATCGGCGCGTACTGGCTGGCACTGGCTTGCTTCGGCGCGGTCGTGCATCTCTTCGCGAGCGCGTTCTCGATGCATGTCCTCGACGCGTTGTTCGAGTCGACCTCGGGTTTCGCAACGGTCGGCATGACCTCGATCTCGGACGTCGACAACGCCGATCGAGGCATCCTGGCCTTTCGGGCCGCCTCCAATTGGGTCGGTGGATTCAGCGCCCTGGCCAGCGCCTTGGTCTTTCTTCCTCGTATTCGGCGCGATGGTCCCAATGTCGACGACGAGTATCTCCGCGGGGCCGGCCACGCGTTGATACCCACGGTGCGGCTCGGTCTGCGCAATGTCGGCGTCTTCTACGGCGCCTTCACCAGCGTCGGGTTCTTGGCCTACCGGATTGCCGGGCTGGGGTGGTTCGACGCGTTGGCCCACGCGCTCAGCACCGTGTCCACCGGTGGGTTCTCGACCCGAAATGGATCGATCTGGGATTTCACGTCGGCGCCGGTCGAGTGGGTGGCGATCGTGTTGATGTTCTTGGCCGGTTTCTCGGTGCCGGCCATGTGGTGGGCGGTGCGGGGGCGCGGCACCGCGCTGTTGCGGTCGGTCGAGGTGCAGCTGTACCTCTTGCTCATCTTGGTGGTCACCGTGGTGGCCTCGGTGGCCGACACCCACAGCACCGGCCTGCGCCCGACCCGTGAGGCGGTCATGGCCGCGGTGTCGTTCCTGAGCACGACGGGCCTGGTGGCCTTTGACTGGCAGGGTTGGCACGTCGGGGTGCAGACCCTGCTGATCATGTTGATGGCCCTCGGGGCCATGAACGGTTCGGCCGGGGGTGGGTTCGGGCTGAGCCGGGCCATGGTGTTGTTCCGCCTCACCTTGCGGACGATGTATCGCATGTTGCGGCCCCACGGGGTGCGGGTGGTGAAGCTCGACAAGCGGACCATTCCCGAAGAGCAACTTCGTCGCGAAGCCGGCTACCTGGTGCTGTACGCCGGCGTCGCACTGGCCGGCGCGTATGGTGTCGCCTTCTTCGAGCCCCAGCTCCGTCGGTCGTTGGTGGCTGCGGTTGCGGCGATCTCGACGACCGGGCCAATCCTCGGACTCCAGACCGCGGCCGAACTCTCCCGCGGCGCCCGCACGGCGCTGGTTCCCGTGATGTTGCTCGGTCGTTCGGCCATCGTGCCGATCGCGCTTCTGCTGTCCGTGGTGACCGCATCGACGCGTCGCGAGGTGCAATACCGGCTCTACGGTCGACGACGTCGGCCTCGTGCGCTGGAAGACGTGCGCCCGTGAGCAGCGCCACGAGTTCGACAATGTTCACGCCGCAGCGTCGCCGGGTGAAGTCGACGACCGGACAGATCCTGGGCATCGCGATGGTCTTCGTGAGCCTGGGGCTGGTGGTCTCGGCCGTGGTCGAGCTGGTCGGTGGTGGAACCGGCGAGGGTCCGCTCCTGATCTCCGCCCTGGTGTTCATCGTCGGCGGGGTGCTGTTGGTCTGGGCCACGAGAGTGGGTGAAACAACGCCGGTCGCCGTGTTCACTGCCGTCGCGGTCACCTGGTTCACGGTGACCGCGCTGGGTTCGTTGCCGTACATCCTCGATCGCACGATGGCCGCGCCGGGCGTCACCCGGTGGGTCGAGATCGCCGACGCCTTCTTCGAGGCGGCCTCTGGATTCAGTTGCACCGGCTCGACCGTGCTGTCGAATCTCCCCGATCTCAACGACCCGGACCCGGCCATTGGCAAGGGCATCCTGTTCTGGCGCCAGCTCACCCAGTGGTACGGCGGGATGGGCATCGTCGTCCTCGTGCTGGCCGTGCTTCCCGCACTCGGGGCCAGCGCGACCGACTTCCTGGCCGCCGAGGCGCCGGGTGACACAGCCGACAAGGTCGTGCCCCGCATCGGTGAGACCGCCAAGCGGCTGTGGCTGCTCTATGTCGGGGTCACCGGCTTCATGTCGTTGCTGTACGTCGTGGCCGGTATGTCGATCTTCGACGGGCTCCAGCACGGCCTGACCTCGGCGGCGACCGGGGGGTTCTCGCCCTACAACGACAGCATCGGTGAATTCGACAGCGTCGCGATCGAACTTGCGTGTATGGCGGCGATGTTGATCGGTGGCACCAACTTCGTGCTGCACTACCGAGCCGTCCGGGGCGATGTGGGGGTGTACTGGCGCGATCAGGAGTTCCGGACCTACGCGGCGATCACCGCGGGCTTCGGCACGCTGGTGATCGTTCCTCTTCTGATCGACGGTTCGCTCGGCGGTCTCGGCACCGTACTCCGAGCCGGCATCTTCAACACCGTGACCCTCATCACCAGCACCGGCTTCGGGAACGCCCAGGGTCCTGGGACCGCGGGCGACTTCACCTCCTGGATTCCCGCGCCGATCGTCATCTTCTTGATCCTGATGTTCATCGGCGGCTGCACCGGTTCGACATCGGGCGGCAGCAAGGTCTTGCGGGCCCGGGTGTTGGGTGGGGTGGCCCGGCGCAGTCTCAAGCAGATCCGGCACCCGCGGGGCGTGTTCCCGATCAAACTCGACGGCCGTTCGCTACCGGAGCGCGTGGTGGAGCGCATCACCACCTTCATCGTGATCTACTTCGGGCTCGCGGTGGTGGGAACGGTGGTGATCACGCTGCTCGGCGCCGAGTTCCAGACCGCGTTGGCCGGCGTACTCTCGTCGCTGGGCAACATGGGTCCCGCGCTGGGCGAATCCGGCCCGACCGGCACGTTCGTCGCCGGATTCAACACCCCGGCGCGGCTGTTGCTGGCGGTACTCATGATCGTCGGACGGCTCGAACTCTTCGCCGTGCTGCTGATGTTTCTCGGCGGCTTCCGGCGGTTGCGCTTCCTGGTGCCTCGGCTCGATCATCGCTCGCGCTACCAGGAGTAGACCCCACCAGAAGCAGACCGGCCCTCGAGCGCAGGCTCAACGTCGGTGCGCCGGCTAGGGGTTCGTGAACAGTTCGACGAGGGCGGCGTGGAACATTGCGGCGTCGTCGGTGCCGCAGGTCTCGCGCGCCGAGTGCATCGCCAACTGGGGGCAACCGACGTCGACCGTCGCCATGCCGAGCTCCGCAGCGCTGATCGGGCCGATGGTCGAGCCGCAGGCCAGGTCGGTACGGGTCACGAACTCCTGCACCGGCACGCCGGCGCGGTCGCACGCCCGACGAAATGCCGCGGCCGTCTCGGCCGTCGTGGCGTAGCGTTCGTTGGCGTTGTACTTCAGCACGGGTCCGGCGTTGAGGGCGATCTGATGGTCGGGTTCGTGGCGGTCGGCGTAGTTCGGATGGGTCGCGTGGGCGCCATCGGCTGAGACCAACAACGAGTTGGCGATGGCGCGCCGGAAGGCGCCGTGATCGCCGCCGCGGGCGCTGACCGAACGCTCGAGCACCGAGGCCAGGAGGGGAGAGCCGGCGCCGCTTGCCGAGGTCGAGCCCACCTCTTCGTGATCGAACAAGGCGATCATCGGGACCGAGTCAGGGGTCTCGGCCGTTGCGGTCAAGACCCGTTGCGCGACGAAACACGAGAGCTGATTGTCGATCCGCGGCGCGGCGAGCAGGTTCTTCCGATACCCGTAGATCTGGGGCGGCCGGACATCGTGGAGCATGAGTTCGTGGCTCAAGACATCGGCCGGGTCGACGTCGGCCAGCTCGGCGATGAGGGCGAGGGGCTGTTCGGGCGCGCCTTTTGCATCATCGCTGCCCGCGAACCCGCCGATTGGCGCCATGTGCTGTTGCTTGTTCAGCAGGAGGCCAGTCGTCGAGATCTCGCGATCGAGGTGAATGGCCAGCTGCGGAATCACGAACAACGGATCGTCGGTGTGGACCAGGACGCCTTTTTGGTCATCGCCGTCCCGGACCACCACTCGTCCGGACAGACCCAATTCACGATCGAGCCAGGAATTCAACAGCACGCCGCCGTAGACCTCGACCCCCACCTGGGCCAAACCCACCTTGGAAGTGCCCGGTTGAGGCTTCAGCCGGAGGTTCGGGCTGTCGGTATGGGCGCCGATGATACGAAAGCCGGCCTCGGCTGGTTGACCTTGATGCGCCCAGGCCACGATCGCCCCGTTGCGCCGGAGGTAGAACCCACCGTGCTCGGTCGGCCACGGTTCGTGGTCGTTCACGCCGACGAAACCCTCCGCCGCCAGCGCGCTCGCCACCGTCTCCACGACGTGAAAAGGGCTGGGAGAGGCAGAAATATCGGCCATAATGTCATTGATCATGTGGGCGTCGCTCGGTGCCATGGGTCTATGATGGCTCAGCTACCGGGCGTTTCCGGGTACCTCCCAACGGATCGTCCAAGCGCAACGAAGCGCTGATCCGGACCCGAGCGCAACGACGCGCAGCGCCAGCGACCATGCTGATGCAGTGGCCGTGGTAGTTCCCTCGTCTTTTGATCCTTCTCACCGACGTCATCGGGCGCCGACGACCAGGAGCGTTATGTCTCGCGACTTGCCCGCACCCCAGGGCCTGTACCACCCCGACAACGAACACGACGCCTGCGGCGTCAACTTCGTCTGCGACATGTTGGGCCGCAAGCGCCATGAGATCGTCGCGATGGGCGTTGGCGCCCTCTGCAACCTCGAACACCGTGGCGCCTCCGGTGCCGAACCGAACACCGGCGATGGCGCCGGCATCCTCATCCAAGTCCCGGATCGCTTCTATCGAGCCGTCGTCGAGTTCGACCTTCCCGAAGTGGGCACCTATGGCACCGGCATCGCCTTTCTGCCCCAGGACGAGGTGCAGGCGGAGTTGGGCGCGCAACGCATCGGCGAGCTCATCGCCGACGAAGGGCTGACCCTGCTCGGGTGGCGCGAGCTGCCGGTGAACCCGGCCGATCTGGGCACCGCAGCGCTGGCCACCATGCCCAACTTCCGGCAGCTCTTCGTCGGCGGGCCGGCGGGCGAGACCTTGCGGGGTCTCGCCCTCGATCGGCGGCTCTACTTCTTGCGCAAGCGCATCGAACACGAGATCGTGCTCGAGGCCGGGATCGACACGGTCAACGAGGCCATGGGCGGGCAGAGCGAGACGCACGACGGCGTGTACTTCCCGTCGCTGTCGTGCCGCACCGTGGTGTACAAGGGCATGCTCACCACGCCGCAGCTGGCCCACTTCTTCCCCGACCTGGTCGATACTCGGGTCGAATCCTGCCTGGCCCTGGTGCACAGTCGCTTCTCGACCAACACCTTCCCGTCCTGGCCGCTGGCCCATCCGTACCGGTTCGTGGCCCACAACGGTGAGATCAACACGATCCAGGGCAATCGCAACTGGATGACGGCCCGTGAGTCGCAGCTCGAGACCGACGTCCTGCCCGGCGATCTGTCCCGCCTCTTCCCGATCTGCACCCCGGGCGCGTCGGATACCGCCGGGTTCGACGAAGCCCTCGAGCTCCTGCACATGGGTGGGTATTCGCTGGCCGAGGCGGTCTTGATGATGATCCCGGAGCCGTGGGAACACCATGAGGAGATGAGCCCCGAGCGCAAAGCCTTCTACCGCTACAAGGCCTCCCTGATGGAGCCCTGGGACGGCCCAGCGTCGATCGCCTTCACCGACGGCGTACGCATCGGCGCGGTGCTCGACCGCAACGGTCTCCGACCGTCGCGGTATTGGGTGACCGAGGATCACTTGGTCGTCATGGCCTCCGAGGTCGGCGTCGTCGCGATCGATCCGGGGTCGATCGTCGAGAAGGGGCGGCTCCAGCCCGGCCGTATGTTCTTGATCGACACCGAGCAAGGCCGCATCGTTCGCGACGACGAAATCAAGGCCGAGTTGGCCGCCGCCCAGCCCTATGGCGAGTGGCTCGATCAGAACCTGCTGAACCTCACCGAGTTGCCCGACCGCACGCTCGATCGAAGCGAGGCGGCATCGCTGGTGCAGCGTCAACAGGCGTTCGGGTACAGCCACGAGGAACTCAAGATCCTGCTGGCCCCGATGGCCAAGACCGGCAAGGAGGCCATCGGCTCGATGGGCACCGACACCCCGGTGGCCGTGCTCTCGAGCCGATCACGGCAGCTGTACGACTACTTCCAGCAGCTCTTCGCCCAGGTCACGAACCCGCCGCTCGACGGGATTCGCGAGGAGCTGATCACCTCGACGTTCGCCACCTTGGGCGGCGAGACGAACTTGTTCGACCCCGGACCGGAAGCGTGTCGCCAGATCTTCGTCGAGCACCCGGTGATCACCGACGCGCAGCTGGCCAAACTGGTCCACATCGACGCTGACGGAGGCCCCGATGGGTTCTCGGCCACGGTCATCGACTGTCGCTATGAGGTCACCGGTGGGGGAGACGCCCTCGCGGCGGCCCTGGAACGGATCCGCTCGGAAGCCAGCGACGCAATCGCGGCCGGGGCCAATCTGATCACCTTGTCCGACCGAGGCATGACTTCGGATCTCGCCCCGATTCCGTCCCTGCTCAGCACCTCGGCGGTGCATCATCATCTGATCCGCGAGAAGACCCGAACCCAGGTGGGGCTCGTCGTCGAATCCGGTGACGCCCGCGAGGTGCATCACATCTGCCTGCTGCTCGGCTACGGCGCAACCGCCATCAACCCGTACATGGCCTTTGCCACCATCGACGCCATGATCGACGAGGGTCTCAACGATCTCAGCCCGAACCTCGACAAGGCCAAGGCCCACGCCAACTTCATCAAGGCAATCGACAAGGGCGTGCTCAAGGTCACGGCCAAGATGGGTATCTCGACCGTCGCGTCCTACACCGGCGCCCAGATCTTCGAGGCCATCGGCCTCGGTACCGAACTGGTCGACGAGTACTTCACCGGCACCACCAGCCGATTGGGTGGAATAGGGCTCGACGTCTTGGCCGAGGAGGTCGCCCAGCGGCATCGTCTCGCCTTCGCGCCGGTGCCCGAGAAGCGAGCCCATCGCGAACTGCGGATAGGCGGCGAGTACCAGTGGCGCCGCGAAGGTGAGTACCACCTGTTCAATCCCGAGACCGTTTTCAAGCTCCAACACGCGACCCGAACCGGCCGCTACGAGGTGTTCAAGGAATACACCTCCATGGTCGACGAGCACGCCGCCGAGCTGGCCACCCTGCGGGGCCTGTTCCGGTTCAAGGACGGGCTCCGGCCTCCAGTGCCGATCGAGGAGGTCGAACCGGCCCGCGAAATCGTGAAACGGTTCTCGACCGGCGCGATGTCGTACGGCTCGATTTCGGCCGAAGCCCACGAGACCCTCGCCATCGCCATGAACCGCATCGGCGCCAAGAGCAACACCGGCGAGGGTGGTGAGGACGAGCGTCGATTCGTGCCCGACCCCAACGGCGACCTGCGCCGGTCGTCGATCAAGCAGGTCGCCTCGGGCCGCTTCGGCGTCACCAGCAACTACCTCGTCAACAGCGACGACATCCAGATCAAGATGGCCCAGGGGGCCAAGCCCGGTGAGGGCGGCCAGCTTCCCGGCCACAAGGTGTATCCCTGGATTGCCGAGACTCGACACAGCACGCCGGGCGTCGGCCTGATCTCGCCGCCGCCGCATCACGACATCTACTCCATCGAGGACCTGGCCCAACTCATTCACGACCTCAAGAACGCCAACCCGGCGGCCCGCATCCACGTCAAGCTGGTGAGCGAGGTCGGTGTCGGCACGGTGGCCGCCGGTGTGTCGAAGGCCCACGCCGACGTTGTGCTGATCTCGGGTCACGACGGAGGCACCGGCGCGTCGCCGCTCACCTCGGTGAAGCACGCGGGCGCGCCGTGGGAAATCGGCTTGGCCGAAACTCAACAAACCCTGCTGCTGAACGATCTTCGCGACCGCATCGTCGTGCAGGTCGATGGGCAACTCAAGACCGGCCGTGACGTCATGATCGCGGCGTTGCTCGGCGGCGACGAGTTCGGCTTTGCGACGGCACCGCTCGTGGTTTCGGGCTGCATCATGATGCGGGTCTGCCATCTGGACACCTGTCCGGTCGGCATTGCGACCCAGAACCCCGAACTGCGAAAGAAGTTCACCGGTACCCCCGAATTCGTGGTGAACTTCTTCGAGTTCATCGCCGAGGAAGTGCGCGAGCTGCTGGCCCAACTGGGCTTCCGCACACTGCAGGAGGCGATCGGCCAGGCCGAGGCTCTCGACGTCGCGTCAGCGGTCGACCACTGGAAAGCCGACGGGCTCGATCTGTCCCCCATCCTCTATGTGCCCGAGCTGCCCGACGCCGCAGCCCGCCATCACACCTCCGAACAAGACCACGGACTGGCCGAAGCGCTCGACGTCACCCTGTTGGCCCGGGCCGCCGACGCGCTCGACCAGGCCACCCCGGTCATGATCAACAGCACGATCAACAACGTGAATCGAACGGTCGGCACCATGCTGGGGTCGGAGCTCACCCGGCGCTACGGCGCCGATGGACTGCCCGACGACACGATCGTGGTCAATCTCACCGGTTCGGCCGGCAACAGCTTGGGCGCCTTTGTCCCCAAGGGCATCACCTTGCGGTTGCAGGGCGATGCCAATGACTACGTCGGCAAGGGCCTCTCGGGCGGACGAATCATCGTGGCGCCGCATCCGGATGCCCCCTTCGTGGCCGAGGACAATGTCATCGCCGGGAACGTCATCCTGTACGGGGCGACGGGTGGGGAGGTCTTCCTGCGGGGCAAGGTCGGCGAGCGTTTCTGCGTCCGCAACAGTGGAGCGGTCGCGGTCGTCGAAGGCATCGGTGACCATGGCTGCGAGTACATGACCGGCGGCCAGGCGGTCATCCTCGGCCCGACCGGCCGCAACTTTGCCGCCGGGATGTCCGGTGGGGTTGCCTATGTGCTCGACTCCGAGGGTGCGTTCGAGGCACGGGTCAACCGCGAAATGGTCGACATCGACCCGCTCGACGACCGCGACATCAAGTTCCTGCACGAGCGCATCACCTTGCACGGCGAGGAGACCGGATCCGCGGTGGCAGCCCGGCTGCTTGCCGACTGGAGCGGAACCGTGGGCCACTTCAAGAAGGTCATGCCGCGCGACTACAAGCGGGTCCTGGCGGCGGCCGAAGCGGCACGGGCCAAGGGCGAAGACGAGACTGCGGCGATCATGGCCGCCTCGCAGGGCTGAGAGGACGACTTCACATGGGTGACCCCAGAGGCTTTCTGAAACACGAGCGGATGCTGCCGAAGTACCGGCCCCGCGAGCTACGGCTGCGGGACTGGAACGAGGTCTACGAGGACTTCAGCACCAATGAGCTCCAGGTCCAGGCGTCGCGCTGCATGGATTGCGGCATTCCGTTCTGTAACAACGGTTGCCCGTTGGGCAACCTGATCCCGGACTGGAACGACCTCGTCTACCAGAACCAATGGCGTATGGCGATCGATCGATTGCACGCAACCAACAACTTCCCGGAATTCACCGGGCGACTCTGTCCGGCACCGTGCGAGGCGGCGTGTGTTCTCGGCATCAACGAGGATCCCGTCACGATCAAACGGGTCGAGGTCGAGATCATCGACCGGGCGTGGGCCGAAGGCTGGGTCCAGCCGCTGCCACCGAGCAAGACGACCGGAAACGCCGTCGCTGTCGTCGGGTCGGGGCCCGCCGGGTTGGCCGCGGCCCAGCAGCTGACGCGAGCCGGTCACCGGGTCGTGGTCTTCGAACGGGCCGACCGGATCGGCGGCCTGCTGCGGTACGGCATTCCCGAATTCAAGATGGAGAAGCGCCACCTCGAACGCCGGCTCGAACAGATGGAGGCCGAAGGCACCGAGTTCCGGGTCAGCACCAACGTCGGTGTCGACATCACCGTCGATGAGCTCGAGGCCGACTTCGACGCCGTCGTTCTGGCCGGTGGTGCGACGGCGGCCCGAGACCTGCCGATTCCGGGCCGCGAGCTCGACGGCGTCCATCAAGCGATGGAGTATCTGCCGCTGGCCAACAAGGTGCAGGAGGGCGACATGCCCGCGTCGCCGATCGACGCCCACGGCAAGCACGTGATCATCATCGGCGGCGGCGATACCGGGGCCGACTGCCTGGGTACTGCGCACCGCCAAGGCGCGGCCTCGATCCACCAGTTCGAGATCATGCCGCGGCCCCCGGAATTTCGCAGCGACGCGAATCCCTGGCCCACCTGGCCGGTGATCTACCGAACGTCGTCGGCGCACGATGAAGGCGGCGAGCGAGACTTCGCGATCAACACCACCGAGTTCGTCGGCGAAGATGGCCGGCTCACCATGTTGCGGACCGTCCACGTCGAACAGGTCTTCACCGACGGCCGCATGAGTTTCGAGCCCATCGAAGGCACCGAGCGGGATTTCCCGGCCGATCTCGTATTTCTGGCGATGGGTTTCACCGGTCCGGAAACCAACGGATTGCTCGACGACCTCGGGGTCGAACTCGACGGTCGCGGCAACGTCGTCCGTGACAGCGACTACCGGACGACGGTCGACGATGTCTACGTCTGCGGTGACATGGGACGGGGGCAATCGCTGATCGTCTGGGCCATCGCCGAGGGTCGGTCGTGTGCGGCGGCCGTCGATGCTGCGCTGACCGGACGCTCGGACCTCCCGGCCCCGATTCCGCCCACGGCGGCCCCTTTGCGCTGAGAAGTTCTTAACTCGCCTGTAATTGCGCCGATGAAGCTACGAGGGAAACCCCTTCATCGACATCGCAAGCTCCTCGAGGATCACCATGGGCGAAAATATGACGCTGAGCCGCAAGATCCGGCTGGCCTACTGCTTCCCAGTAGGCGGCATGGTCGTTGTCGGTGCGATGGGCCTGGTCGGCCTGTCCGGCACCATTGTCGCGGTCGCCGCAGTGGCCATGGCCGTCATTGCATTGCTCGTTGGATTCGTCATCGGTCGCCAGGTGCGAAAAGCGGTCGCCAAGGTGTCGGAGCAAGCCCAGCATGTGGCCGACGAACTCCCGACGTTCGCCAAGGCGGTGCGTGAGGGTCGGCCCGAATTCGTGCCGACGCTCGAAGGCGTTTCGGCCCTGGGTGACGACGATCTCGACGAACTGGCCCGGTCGATCAATGTCATCGGCACGCTGGCCACCGAGCAAGCCAGGGACTTCGGCGAGCTCGCCCGTCAGGGTGTGGGCGATGTGTTCGTCAGCATCATGCGACGGAACCAGTTGCTCCTCGACCGTCAGATGGCCCTGATCGACCGGCTCGAAGCGAGCGAACGGGACCCCGACCGGCTCGAGAACCTGTTCACGATCGACCATCTCACCACCCGAATCCGGCGCAACTCCGACAGCCTGTTGGTCCTCGCCGGTCATGGTCAGGCCCAGCCGACCGCCGAGCCGATTCCGTTGCACGACGTGCTCCGGGTCGCGCAGGCTGAGGTGGCCAACTTCGAGATCGTCGAGATCCGCAATGCTCCGAAGGTCATGGTGAGCCCGGGTCGTGCGGCATCGCTGGCCCACCTCGTGGCCGAGCTGATCGAGAACGCAACCAAACACGCCGGCGACCAGTCGGTCGCAGTCGACGCCGAAGTACAGGGCGACATCCTTCGAGTCTCGGTCATCGATGGCGGACCGGGCATGGCCCAGAGCCGCCTCGATGAGATCAACGCCCTGCTCCAGGAACCGCCGCCGGTGGGCCTGGCCAGCGGCGATTGGGTTGGTTTCAACGTGGTGAGCCGCCTGGCCGTGCAACTGGACGCTCGGGTACGACTCGTGTCGGGCGCCGAAGGTGGCCTGATCGCGTGGATCGAAGTACCGGCTGCGCAGTTGTTGATGCCCTCCCTCGCTCGCCCCGAGCCGACCGATTCGACGGCCGACGAGGCTGTCGCCGGCATCGCCGATACCGATATCGATCCGTTGGATGCGGTCGCGGACGAGTTCTTCGCTGATCCTGCCGAACCGGCCGACGAGCAACCGACCGAAGACAAGGCAGCCGAAGAACCGCCGGCACAGCAAGTCGCGGGTGTTCTACCCAGCCGGCAGTCCGAGACCTCCGACCTCGATCCGGTCAGCGACTGGTCGCCCGGTCACACCGAAGACGCACTGCCGAGCCGTGGTTCGGCCAGTGCGAGTCCTGCCGTCGCCGAGGAACCGATGACCAGCGCCGACCTCGCCGCTGAACCCCCGGCCGCAGTTCCGGACTGGATGCGCGAGTCGACGCCGGCTCCGGCGCCGACCTTCTCGGTGGAAGCTCCCGAGACCCTCGATGCCGCACTGGACGCCGACTTCGACGGGCTCCCGACCCGGGGCTCCGAGCCTTCGGTGGTCGATCCGGCGGTGCCGGCGCTCGGCGCCAGCCGGCGAGAACGAGATCCCGAGGATGTGCGAAGCATTCTCTCGCGCTACCAGCGCAAGGATCAGGGCGGAACCGAAGGAGCGAATGGGTGATTACTCAAAGCGTTGAAGCCCAGGCCGTGGCGGGAGCCATCGATGGTTTCGTGGCGATGAACGACGGTATTCATGAAGCGATCCTGGTGAGCCACGACGGCCTGCCGGTGTCGGCTTCGGCTGGCATCGACCGGAACGCGGCCGATCGCTTCGCGGCGGTCTCCAGCGGTCTGATCGGCCTGGCCTATGGTGCCTCCGCTCGCTTTCAGGGTGGACACATTCACGAAGTGATCGTCGAGATGGAACAAGCGTTCCTCCTGGTCACCGGCATCCCCGACGGCTCGAGTCTGGCGGTATTCGCTGATGTCAACGCCGACTTGGGCACGGTCGGCTACGAGATGGCCATGCTCAGCGATGATCTCGGTCAAGTACTCACGCCCGCGATTCGGGCTGAACTCCAGCAGGCGCTTCTTCGATGAACTTCACTGACGAAACTCCCGTCGAGCCTCGCGGCTTGCGCGTGCGACCGTATGCCCTCACCGGTGGACGAACTCGCTCGGCAACCGACCTGCCGCTCGAGACCATTGTCAAAACCACCCAGTTCGGCAGGCAGGAACTGACGCACTTGACGCTCGAGCGTCGAGACATCGCCGAGCTGTGTGCCGCCCCGATGGCGATCGCCGAAATCAGTGCGCACCTGCATGTGCCGCTGGGGGTCGCCCGGGTTCTCGTGGGCGACATGGCGACCGAAGGGCTCCTGGTGACTCACCAAGGAGCGGCCGAATCGAGCGATCCTGACGCTCGACCGGATGCCTCTCTCCTCGAAAAGGTGCTCCATGGTCTTCAGTCGCTCTGATGCTCCCGCCGCCCCGCAATCCGGCGGCATGACCAACGGATCGGGTAGCTCGAACGATCGAGTCCCGGTCCCCGTAAAAATCATCGTCGCCGGCGGCTTTGCCGTCGGCAAGACAACCTTCGTCGGCAGCTTGTCGGAGATCGAACCCCTCACCACCGAGGCCAACATGACCACGGCCAGTGAGGGCATCGACGACGCCGGTAGTGCCACCGAGACCAAGAAGGGCACGACCGTCGCGATGGACTTCGGCCGAATCGGCCTCGGCGACGATCTGGTGCTCTACCTGTTCGGAACACCCGGTCAGGAACGATTCCGATTCATGTGGGACGACCTGGTGCGGGGTGCCATCGGTGCTGTGGTGCTCGTCGACACCACTCGCCTCGACGAGTGCTTTGCGGCCGTGGACTACTTCGAAGGCGGCGGTATCCCGTTCGTCGTTGCGGTGAACCAGTTCAACGGCGCCTTGCGGCATCGCCTCGAGGACGTGCGGGAAGCGCTGGCCATCGGGCCGGACGTTCCCATGGTCACGACCGATGCCCGAGACCGCGAGGCCACCAAGCAGACCCTGCTGCAACTGGTACGCCACGCCATCGCCCAACAGCACTAGCCGATCCCGTTCTCTCGGTGTCTGACACCCTTGCCGCGCATTGGGTGGGTTCGTCGGTTGGGCACTGATCGCCGCGGTTTGCCATCGTTGGCGCGTGTCCTCCGCTTCCCGTGAGCCGATTCGCATGATCCTCGTGCATTGGAATCGGCCGGAAGTGTGCCTCGCGACGCTCCATCGATTCCGGGCGCAGACGGCTGATGTCGCCCTCGCCGTGGTCGACAATGGGTCGACGGCGAAGAACCTTGCCATCCTCAAGGCCGGTCTGGCCCCCGATGTCGTCCTGCTCGAACAGCCCACGAACACCGGATTCGGCCCTGGCGCCAATACCGGGCTGCGCTACTGGCTCGAGCACGACTCGTGGGAATGGGCCGGCGTCGCCCCGCATGATGCCGACGCCGCGAACGATGCACTGGAGGTGATCGTCGACGGCCTGGCCACCCAGCCCGATGTCGGTCTGGTGAGCGCCGACGTCGGCGACGGGTTCACGCCGGTCGTGCAGCCGTTTCTGGGGGCGATTGACGCACCACAAACCAAATCGGAGGGGTTCGAGAGCGGCGACTACGCCCACGGCACCCTTCATCTTTTCCGCCGACCGTGCGTCGAGGAGATCGGTCTGTTCGACGAGCGCTACTTCGCGTACTGCGAAGAGGCCGACCTCGGGTTGCGGGCGAAAGCTCGTGGCTGGCGGGTGGGCGTGATGCGGGGTGCAGAGGTCCGCAATCCAATGGTGAAGACGCCGCACCCGGTGGTCGACTATCTGCAGGAGCGAAACACCCTGTTGTTGCTGGCCGACCACTACGGGCCACGTCAGGTGCTGTTCCGGACCGGTGTCTCGCTGTGGCAGCTGATCAGCGGGCCGTTCAATCCAAAGGGTCGAAATCACTTCTGGACGGCCAAATCGAGGATTCTCGCGCTGCGCGACGCCGCCCTCCGGCGCTGGGGCAGGCCGCCGCCGTCGATTCTCCCCAACGACCCAGGCCCGGGCTAGCGCAGCGCGCCGCGAACGATCCATCCGAAGCGGTGGGGGAGCGCTGCGGTACCGTGCCGGGGTGGATGACGAGTTGGTGGCGCCGGGGTGCCGCATCCCCCTCAGCGAGATCGACTGGACGTTCACGACCAGCGGCGGTCCCGGCGGACAGCATGCCAACAAGGCCCACACCAGGGTGGAGGCGGCGATCGATCTGCGAACGGCGCGCGGCATCAACGCAGCGACGAGGGCACGCTTGATCACCAAACTCGGCCCGCTGCTGCGCGTCGTGGTCGACGACACTCGGAGCCAGGCCCGCAACCGTTCGATCGCGCTGGAACGGCTGGCCGATCGAATCGAGGTCGCCCAACGGCAGGACAAGTTGCGACGCAAGACCAAGCCGAGTCGCGGCGCGCAAAAGCGCCGGCTCGAGGCCAAGAAGCGCCGGAGCGACACCAAGCGCCAACGCCAGCGCCCCCGCCACGACGACTGACAACACCGTGTCGGGCTGAAGTTTGTCGTCCTGTCCGGAAACAACCGGTGATGTTCCGGTAACTTGCTAGTCAAATGAGCTCCGCCTATGCCTCGGCATCTCCAGACCAGACCGGCGCCGCAGCGACTCCTCAGAATGCCGGCGGTTCCGGCTTCCCGCACTTCCCGGCGCTCGACGGCATTCGGGGCCTTGCCGTTGCGATGGTGCTCGTCTTCCACGGCGGATTCGACTTCATGTCGGGCGGCTTCCTCGGGGTGTCAACCTTCTTCACCCTGAGCGGGTTCCTGATCACCTCGCTCCTGCTGGCCGAGAACGACCGCACCGGCGACATCGCGCTCGGTGCGTTCTGGGTTCGCCGCTTCAAACGCCTCTTGCCCGCGGCGGTGGCCTGCATCGGGCTGATCGCGGTGTTCTGGAAGTGGCTGTCGTTGCAGACCCAGGCCAACTTCGCCACCTTCGATGTCATCGGTCGCATCCCGGGCGATCTGTGGGCGTCGTTGTTCTACGTCTACAACTGGCGCGCCGCCTTCCCGCCGGAGGGAGCGGGCTACAACGCCCTGTTCGAGGAAGTGGTGGAACCGTCGCCGGCCGCCCACTTCTGGTCGCTCTCCATCGAGGAACAGTTCTACGTCTTCTTCCCCCTGTTGGCCGCGATCGTGCTGGCCTTCATGGGGCGATCCAAGCGCGTCTTCGGCGGCGTGCTGCTGGTCTTGTTGGCCGCATCGGTGGGCTCGGTCTTCATGCTCGATGGGTTCGACCGCATCTACAACGGAACCGATGTTCGAGCGGCCGAGATTCTCGTCGGCGCGTTGCTCGCGGTCGCCTTCAGCACCGCCCGGGGACGAAGCCTCATCACCACCCGGCCCGAGGTGCGCTGGGTCGGTTTCGTCGCACTCGCCGCGATCGTCGTTCTGAATGTCGACACGACGCTCCAGTCGGCCTGGCTGCTCGAGGGCGGCTTGTTCGGCTACGGCTTGCTCTCCGTGCTGGTCATCATGGCGGCCACGCAGGCCACTGGACCGGTGACCACGCTGTTGTCCTGGTATCCGTTGCGGTACCTGGGCGCGATCTCGTACGGCGTCTATCTGTACCACTGGCCGATCTTTCGATGGATCGATCACAACACCACCGATCTCGGCGATTGGCCCCTGTTCGCGGTGCGGCTCGTGGCCACCTTTGCGCTCGCCTGGCTGTCGTTTCACTATCTCGAGCAGCCGATACGCCGGGGCACGTCACCGGGGGCCGGCGTGAGGACACCGGTGATCACCGTCGGCGTGGCCGGAGCATTCGTGGCGGTGATGGCGTTGGTGTACACCGGTCAGAGCGACGAGCCATCGTTCGACTTCGAGAACGAAGTCGTTGCGCCGGCGACCTCGGCGCCGTCGACGATCGCACCGACGACGACCATTCCCCAGTCCGTTCCGGCCGGCCCGACTTCGACCACGGTGCCAACGACCACGACCGAAGCCCCGTTGGTCCTGGCCGAGGGCCCACCCAAGCTGCATGTGGTCGGGGACTCCATCGCCGGCAACATGTTCTTCGGCCTGAACCAGTGGGCCGAGTTCTTCGGCGCCCCCGAGGTCACCGGCCTCACCCAGGGTGGTTGCGGCGTCATGTCGAGAGGCGAGCGGTTGTGGCCTCAGGGCGAGATCCCGACCTGTCAGCAGGACTACGACCTGCTGTTCCGCACGATCGACGAGACCGAGCCCGACGTCGTGATTCTGGTCGGCGGCCCCGTCGACCTCTTGGCCTGGCGCGACCTGGGCGACCGCTCCTTCCTGGCCAATTCCGACAACGAATGGGCCGAGGTTCTGGAGGAGGAGTACCGCCAGATCACCGACGCGGTCCTGGCCCGCGACGTGAGCGTGGTCTGGACGAAGGTGCCGTGCGTCGAGCCGGGCAAGGCCGATGAGATGCGCATCGAGCCCACCGGTGTCCAGGTGATGAACTCGGTGATCGATCGCATCGTCGCCGATTCAGGGCCCCGCGCGGTGGCGTTCGATCTCTATGGCGAGGTCTGTCCCGCCGATGAGTTCGTCCTGGCGGTGGGCGAGGACCCGGAGGCCCGAGCCGACGGCCTGCACTTCAGTGACTACGCCTCGAACCTCTTGGCCCAGCGACTGGCCGAGGTCGCCTCGACGGTCGGCCCCGTGATCAGCGGTTGATCAGCGGCTAGTTCTCGGCCTCGATCGCCCAGTCGCTCGCGGCCTGAGTGATCACCGGAGCGGTGATCGCCGACGCGTAACGAAAGGCCCCCGACGAGTAGGCCGGGCAGGTGCCGGGCAGGATGTCGGCTCCTTCGGGATAGCCGCTGGTGCAGAAGTGCACGCCGTCGGTTTCCCGAACGAAGTTGAACCCCTGGCCTGCGGTATCGGTTCCCCCGGTGCATGGCTCGAGCGGTAGACAGGGAAGGGTTTCGGCGTAGCTGCCATCGGTGTTCAGCACGGCTGCGGCTGCGTCGACGGCGAGGGCGTTGGCGAAGTCGGCGGCGATCGCCGCAGCGGCGTCGTTGATCGGCGTGAGGTGGTCGTCGGCGCCCTCGTCGATCGCTCGGGTGATCGGCACGGTGGGAATCCAGACGTGCACACCGGCCTCGGAGAGCGTGCTGACTGCGGTGCGAAGGTCGGACCGGAACTTCTCGAACGCCGCGTCTCCGGTCAGCGGGGCGCCGGTCGTATCGGCCATACACGGAGTGAAGGTGTTGTTCGAGAACATGATGATCGCCCCCCACAGTGGGGCGCCTTCCGCCGCGGGGTCGGCGTCGGCTTCGATGTCGTCGAGATAGTCGCACAGCGCCGCACCGGCGAAGATCCGAATCGAGGTGTCGAGTCGGCCGCCAGCGTCGAGATTCTCGACCAGTTGCTCCTGGATGGAGTGAGCCATGCTGTCGCCATAGATCGCGACCCGGTAGCGCGAGGGGGTGGTGGGAACACCCGGCCGTTCATCGCTGGACGGGTTGAACGGCGTCGGCGTCACGCGGGGGGCAGGCGATTCGGTCGGGACGACCGATGTCGTGGTGGTCGATGACGAATCGCTCGCGCACCCGCCGAGCAGGAGGGCCATCCCGATGAACAGGGCCGTGAGCAGCATGACCACAGGAGCGGCCGGATTCGGGTGATCGGACATCAGAGAGTGGTATCCACGTGGTTGGCGCCTACTCGGTCGGCTTCAACATGACCGGGGCGAGGCGCAGGACGGTCGTTCGCGTCCGGCCGCACCAGGGCGCGGACGGCTTCGGCTGCCAGCAACAGTATGCACAGGACCCCGATGACATGGACCGACTCGAAGAACTGCGGCCAGCCGAAGTCGGGCGGGTACCGATTGCGGTACTGCTCGATCGTGGTGAACGCGCCGGCCACGATCAAGCAGGCCGTGGCCAAGCCCGGTAGGACGCGGGGAAGGCGTCCGCTCAGCGCGCTGGCGGCGACGACGACGAGGGCCAGCCAATGCCAGCGCGGCAGGTTCAGTACCGCGAAGCCGCCGGCGGCAGCGATGGCGATGATCCACCCCGACGAGACCGGGAGGTTCGCGGGCGCCCCTCCTTCGATGAACCGGGCCGAGACGGCGGCGGACGTGGGCGTGGCGCGACGGCCGAGTGCGATCAGCGCCACACACCCGATCGCAGCCAGAAGCGAGAACCACAGGGCAAGGTTGACCACGCGCTGCGGCGTCCATCGGAGCTCGACCGAGAATGCCGAGCCGATGTCGGTCGGGTCGACATACCAACCGTTGGCGAAGCCGTCGATGAGCATCGGCTCACCCAGATCGCCGAGCCCGTCGATCGTGGCTTGCCAACCGGGGTTGTGGCTCTGCCCGAGCACGAGCCAGAAGGGCTCGGTGGCGTTGGTGACGGCCAGATCGATCGCGGTGCGGGCGTCGGCCGCAACCTCGAAGATCGGGAGTTCGGACGCGGCCGGAGCGACGGGGGCTCCGTCGGCGAACGGAGGCTCACCCCCGATCGGAGAGAGCAGCGCCAGGCGATCGAGGTCGAACCCGGAGTCGCGACCCCGCGCCGCCTCGACACGGGTCGTGCCGGCCGGCAAGGAGACCGTCGTGGGTTCGGTGCAGGCGCTGATCCGCAAGGGTTGGCGTTCGAGGGCCGCCGTCATCGAGCCGACCATCCGGAAGGCGACCGCCTGACTATTCACGGCGAGAAGATCGTCTCGGCAGCCGGAATCGAAGCTGGCGGGCAGCGCGACCGGAGCTGCGAACTCTCGGATCTCGGCAATGCCGACCGGCATGGCGATGCCGTTGCCCGAGTACCAGTCCTTGGTGATGATCGGCCGAATGCGGTCGATGTCGAACCGGAAGACCGATCCCGAGACCGTCTGGGGCAGGGCCACCGTGATGGTCTCGGTCCGATTCGGTTCCGGTCCGTCGGCAATTACCGGGATCTCAATCGGCATCGGCGGGCCGTCATCGACGGTGAGGGTCAGCAGTTCCGGCACCGAGTGCCGGCCGTCGGCCACGATGCTGAAGGTGAGGGTGTCGATCGTGGTGGGTTGGGGCGTCTGGAGTTCGAGCCACTGTTCGGTCACCAGGTCGAACGGGGTCTGCCACGCGGTGGTCGGGTCGGCGTCGACGGCGGCTCGGGCACGCGACGGTAGATCGCCGGCCAGCCGTTCCGAGGAGCGGGCCACGGTGCTGCTCGGGTCGATGCCGACCAGTTCGTCGATCAACGCGTCGTCGACATAGGCCGAAAGACGGGCTTCGCCCAGAAGAAGGAACTCCCGAGCCGATGGCAGCTCGAATTCGCGATCGAGTGCTTCCTCGGGGTCGAAACGAACGGGCTCTTGAGGATCGGATCGGGTGCGGCTCAGGCTGATGGTCAGCGGGTGGTCAAGAT
>JABDJW010000157.1 GCA_013002375.1 Acidimicrobiales bacterium
GCGACAACGCCAAGGTCTACGACGTGCGTCATGTCGTGAGCCGGTTGGTCGATGGCGGAACCTTCTTCCAGGTCCAGCCCGATTTCGGGCCGGCCATCGTCTGCGCACTGGCCCACCTGGGCGGTCACCCGGTCGCGGTCGTTGCCAACCAGCCGGTGGTGATGGCCGGCTCGATCGACGTCGATGCCGCCGACAAGGCCGCTCACTTCATCCAGGTTGCCGATGCCTTCCACCTGCCGCTGGTGTTCCTGTCCGACAATCCGGGCGTGCTGGCCGGCAGCGCGTCCGAGCAACAGGGCATCCTCCGCGCCGGCGGCCGGATGTTCGCAGCCCAGGGCCTGGCCACCACGATCAAGCTGCAGGTCACGTTGCGCAAGGCCTACGGGTTCGGTTCGATGGTCATGGCCATGACCGGGTTCGCCGACCAAACCCTGTCGGCCGGCTTCCCGGGCGCCACCCTGGGCGCGATGGGGGCGCGCGGCTCGAGCCGGGCGGTCGGCGCCACCGACGATGAAGCGGCCGCGATCAGCGCCGCCGAGCAAGATGCTGCGTACCGGTCGGCGAGTTCGTTGGGCTTCGATGAGCTGATCGATCCGGCCGAACTCCGCAACGCCCTCCTGCGGGCGCTGCGGTTGGGGCTGCACCGACGCCAGGCGCCGGCCGAGCCGCGCTCGCTCAGCGCGATCTGGCCCTGATCGAGAAACGGCTGGCCCTGATTTCGGGGCCGGCTAGAAGTCGGTGATGGTGGCCGCGAGGGGCTGCAGGGCTTGATCGGCCCAGATCGGCGTCCACGCCGCCGGGTCGAGGTTGGTCGGCCAGAACGCGGCGACCTCGTGAGCCACGAAGGTCTCGAACGGTGCGTTGCGAGGGTCGGTGTTGGGGAGGCCGCCGGTGATGTCGACGCCGGCCGCGCCGAGGAAATCACCGTCGTCGCCCCAGCATTCGGTGTAGGGCGGGGTGGTGTCGTCGACGTAGACCTGCGCGGTCGGAGGTGAGAACGACGCGGTCAGCTCGAACGAGTTGGTGACGTACCCTTGCGAGCCGTGGACGTACGACCAATCCGGCGTGGCGCTCGGCACGGTGTCGGGTGAGCCGTCGACGGTGACGGTGCCGGCCATGTTGGAGTTGCCGTATTCCATACCGATGGCGTTGGTGTTGAGATCCCAGAACGACATCACGCCGGGGATGGAGTGGACCCGCAGATCGGTGATGCTCTCGTAGCGGGCGTCGTAGAAGATCTCGGTGCGCTGGGTGATCGGCCCGCTGTTGGCCCCGATGTAGGAGCGAATCGCGCGCAGGGGACCGTCGATATTGGCCGCGAAGGCGCCCCAGGCGTTCGCGAAGGTCGCGTTCGATCGGATGCACGTGTTCAGGCCGAATCGGCTCTTGTGGCCGTCGAGGATGTCGCCGTTGCCCACGTCCAGGTCGACGGTGAACCAGCGATCCGAGAAGCCCATCGAGTACCACGGGGTGGTGACGGTCGACGATTCGGGGTTGGGGCCGTCGGCCCGCTTGTAGTCGTTGAGGTAGGTGCCGGCGTCGAGCACGAAGTTGTAGTCGACCAGGTCGACGCCGGCCGAGGAATCGACGCTCGCGGTGCCGTAGAACAGGTAGACGTAGCCGCTGGTGCCGCCGTCGGGGTCGACCAGCTCTATGGCCTTGCCGAGGCCGCCGATGGTGTTCGGCGGGTCGGCGGTGCCACCGGGCGCCTGGGGACCGGCATCGCGGGACATGAAGACGATCTCGTCGTCGGCGTCGAAGGTTGCGTCGGGGTCGGCGCCAACCCACGTACCGGCGTCGGAGTACTGCAGTGCGGTCACACCGATGGCGCTGGTGCCGTACACGGTGCCGACCGTGCCGGCCTGGTTGTTGTTGCTGGGTTTCGAGCCGAAATCGACGACGTGGCGTTCGTCGACCTGCACCGGGATCTGCACCCACTGGGTGTTGGTGGCATCCCACCGGTACCCGACAGCGCGGTCGGGGTCGAGGTTGAGGTTCTCCACCCCCAGGTCGGTCGCGGTCAGCACGACCGGTCCGTCGATCCGGGCCAGGAACGGCCCGTAGGCGTAGTTGCAGGCGCTCGCGAGCAGGGCCAGCGCCCCGAGCACGACCAGTGGCTTGGCCCAGTTCTTCATTCGTTCCCCTTCAGCGCCCGTCCGGCGCCCCGTCCAATCAACAGTCACCGAGGGTAGCGAAAGGGCATCGATGGGCGGAACCCGAACGGGCTGCTAGATGGTGCAACCCGGTTCGGTGGGGAAGCGGGGGGCGAACGTGAGGCGCACGGCGGTGCCGTCGACCGTCCAGTCGGTGGTGTTGGATTCGGCGTCGAGGACGGTCGGCGCGATCTCGGCGAACTGGGCCGGCGTGAGCTCGACGCAGCCTTCGATGTCGGGTGCGAGCTCGGCGTCGAGCGGCCAGTCGGCGGCCGCTCCGTCGCCTTCGTCGTCGAAGGCCGTCAGCGCCCGAACCACGTAGCGGTCGGGGCCCCTCGCCCCGTCGGGGTCTTCGGGTGCCCCGTCGAGGCGTTCGTAGGTGTCGACGGTGTCGAACAGCTCGCGCAGCGCGGCCCGGGCGACGCCCTTGTCGGGCAGGATGTCGTCCTGGTCGGAGAACTCGAGCGCGTAGGCGCTGACCGTGCGCGTGGCCCGGCCGGCTTCGTTGACGATGACGACCGCATCGCCCATGTCGGTGATGCCCGGTTCGCCGAACTCCACGTCCGGTTCGAGCACACCGGCGTTGGTCGCCTCGTCGAGGGCTGTCGCCAGCGTTTCGACGTCGAGCCGTCCGGCTTCGTAGCGGGCGGTCTGGCTCCAGTCGCCGACGTTGAACAGCACCAGGCCGTCGGGGTAGACGACGTAGTCGGCGCTCTGGTTGTAGAAGCTCGCCTGGTCGACGAAGCCGCCTCGGAACCGGCTCATCACCAGCACCGGCACGTCGGGCCGGGTCTCGTCGATGGTGAACCGCGTGCCCGGCGGCAGCCCGAGCCCGGTGACGGTCGTTGCAGGGGTCGTCGTGCTTGTCGGCGCC
>JABDJW010000159.1 GCA_013002375.1 Acidimicrobiales bacterium
GATCCACATCCGCGAACTCAGCCGCTCGAATTTCGAGAACGAGGCGCTGACCCAGTCGAGCCAGGGCGTGATCGCGCGGGCCGCGCCGCTGAACGAGTACACCCTCGAGCAACTGGCTCGCCCGATCGAAGGGCCGGGCGGTACGACCCCGCCGTTCCTGTTGGCTCTCGACAGCGTGACCGATCCCGGCAATCTCGGCGCAATGCTGCGCACGGCGGAGTGTGCCGGGGTCACCGGCGTGCTCCTGCCTCGTCACCGGGCGGCCCGGCTCACCCCGACCGCGACCAAGTCGGCGGCCGGCGCGATCGAGCATCTCCCCATGGCGGTGGTGTCGGGCATCGCGGGGGCGCTCTCCAACCTGAGTGAGCTCGGTGTGTGGTCGGTCGGCCTCGACGGTGGCGCCGAACGGTCCGTGTGGGACATGGACCTGGCCGATCAACCGCTCGTGTTGGTGATGGGAGCCGAGGGGAGCGGGTTGTCCCGGTTGGTCGGTGAACGCTGCGACGCGCTGGTGCGGATTCCGCTGGCCGGCGCGCTCGGCTCACTGAACGTCGCATCAGCCGCCGCCGTCGCAATGTACGAAGTCGTCCGCCGCCGCGGTGAGTAGCGGCGTGGCTGGGGTTGGGTGGGCACCGCGGAGCGGAATGAGCGAAGCACCGGACGAGACGAAGGCGAGTCCGGAAATGAACAACAGAGCCCGAGGTGGGACTTGAACCCACTACCTCCTGTTTACAAGACAGGTGCTCTAGCCAGATGAGCTACTCGGGCCGGTGACGCCCAGGATAGGCGTCCTCAGGATAGGGTCCTTGCTTCCCCCGACGACACCGGCAAGGCTTCGATTGATGGCATTGACAGAACGCGACCAGGCAATCATTGACTTCGAGCGCTCGTGGTGGGCCGAACCCGGCCCGAAGGAGACCGCGATCAGAGAACGCTTCGAACTCTCGACGACCCGGTACTACCAGCTCCTGAACGAACTGCTCGAAAATCCCGAAGCGGCCGAATACGATCCGCTTGTCATACGTCGGCTTCGCCGCCTGCGTGACCGCCGCCGCAAAGCCCGCTACGAGGGTCGCGCCGCTCAACAAGGACCAAACTCGCAATGACTGCTCCTGGAAACTTTGGCCGATCGATGAACGCCGCGATGGGTCGAGGCGCCATCCTGGTCGGTGCTGCCGTGCTGCTCGGTTTGGTTTTACTGGCCTTCGGTCTCGACGACGGCGACTCGGACAACGCGATAACTGCGCCACCAGCGCCGACCGACACCAGCGACACCAGCGTGCTCGACAGCCAGGAGACCATCCCGCCGACCACCGCGGCCGGCAATGGCTCGGTGCCGGTCACCGCCGCTCCGAGTACCACGCCACCCGGCGTCGACGTCGCCCATTCGCCGAACGAGGTTCTGGTCATGACCGCGAACGGCTCGGGTACGCCCGGCGAGGCCGGTCGTCTGGCCACCGCGCTCGGAGCATCGAACTTCCAGACCGATGCCGCCGACGCGCTGGCGACGTCAACCTCGAAGATCTACTTCCGGTCGACCTACGCGGCCGACGCTCAGGCGGTCGCCGAGCTCTTGGGCGCGCCCGCGGACATCATTGCGCCCATGCCGGAGACCCCGCCGGTGGTCGAGGGCAACGACACACCGGCCCGGGCGGCCGATGCCCACATCATCGTCATCATCGGCTCCGATCTGGTCTTCCCCTAGCTCGATCTCCGCGAGCACCAACATGACGCGCCGGCGGGTCGTGGTCGCCCCCGACAAGTTCAAGGGGACCGCGACGGCGGCGCAGATCGCCGAGGCGATGGCCGGCGCGGTGCAGGCGGCCGGCGCAACCGCGGTCGTCGTACCCATGGCCGATGGCGGCGAGGGCACGCTGGCCGCGTTCGGGGGTGCGAATCGGACTCGTCTCGTCGCCGGGCCACTCGGCGACCCCGTCGACGCACCGTGGCGTCTCGACCGTGGTGTCGCCGTGCTGGAGATGGCGGCGGCGTCGGGCCTCACGTTGGTCGGGGGCCCGGAGGAGAACGACCCACTGACCGCGTCGACCACGGGTACGGGCGAGCTGATCGCCCATGCTGCCGAGTGTGGTGCCGAGCAGATCATCGTCGGCGTCGGCGGTTCGGCGTCGACCGACGGCGGGTTCGGCGCGCTGCGGGCCATGTACCCGCTCGCGCGGTTCCGTGGGGTCGACTTGGTCGTGGCCTGTGACGTCCGCACCCGCTTCGTCGATGCCGCCGCGACCTTCGCGCCACAGAAGGGGGCGAGCCCGGCTCAGGTCAAGCTGCTCGAGCGCCGGCTCGAGCGTCTGGCCCAGGTCTATCGGGAGGAGCACGGCGTCGATGTCGAGCCGCTACTCCGGGCGGGAGCGGCCGGCGGGTTGGCCGGCGGGTTGGCCGTCGCCGGTGCCCGATTGGTCGATGGCTTCGATGTCGTCGCCGACCACGTCGGCCTCTACGACGCGATCGAGACCGCCGACCTCGTGCTCACCGGTGAAGGGGGGCTCGATTCCACCAGCTTCGATGGCAAGGTGGTGGGCGGCGTGGTGAGCTTCGCGGAGGCGGCCGGCGTGCCGGTCGCGGTCATAGCCGGTCAGGCCGAGGCCGACGGGGCCGGTCGGGTGCCCACCCGCGCGCTCGTGGAGCAGGGTTCGATCGAGCGAGCACTTGCGGAGCCGACCGCGCTCGTCACCGAGGTGCTGGCGGCGTGGCTGCCCGACCTGCTGGCGCCGGCCGGCTAGTTCGATTCTCGGGCGAGGGCTCGCAGCGCGAGGACCGCGCCCGCAACGACGGCGATCAGGATGACCAGCCGCAGGATGCGGCGGATGAACCCCAGGACCCACCACCCCAATGCCAGGGCGACAATGATGGCGATGACGCCGACGATCATCGAGGTCGTGCGTGAAGCTTGCTCGCTCATGAATCCACCGTACCCAATGGCGAGTTCGTTCGGCCCGTTTTCGTGAGCCGGGAGGCCCATAACGGTCGTCGTTGATTCAAGCGAAGGGGGCGGTACGCCGAAGAAGAATCATGAGTGAGATTCTGATCATCGACAGCGATCGCGCTGCTCGTATGTATCTGAAACTGATCCTCACCGAGGCCGGGTGCGGGACGAACGGCGGGTACGAATCGGGGCACGAGGTCGCCGAGGCCCACACCGTGGCCGAGGGCCTCCGCCGGTTGACCTCGGGCTCGTTCGATCTGGTGTTCCTCGGCGATCGGGTCGGCGACCACAGCGGTGCCGAATTCCTTGGAATGGCCAAGTCCTACGACCTCGCGGTCGGCTCGTTCATGGTGTTGCTCAGCAACGACCCCCTCGTCCACGCCGACCTCGACATGCGGGGTCTGAGCCCGGTCGTGTTGCCGGCCTTCCCGACCGCCGAGAAGGCGCTCTGGCTGGCCGAGACCTGCGTGCTCGCTCGCGTCTGAACCTCGGGTGGGTTGCGAGGGGACACTTTCTGCTCGCGCGTGTTGCGATTCGGGTGAGCAGCTGGTTGCATTAGCAGTCGCATGACGCGAGTGCTAACGGAGGAACGCAGCCGATGAGCAAGATCATTTCGTTCGACGAAGAGGCCCGCCGCGGGCTCGAAGCCGGCATGAACCAGCTGGCCGACGCAGTCCGAATCACGCTCGGCCCGAAGGGCCGCAACGTCGTCCTGGAGAAGAAGTGGGGCGCCCCCACGATCACCAACGACGGCGTCTCGATCGCCAAGGAGATCGAACTCGAGGATCCCTTCGAGAAGATCGGCGCCGAACTCGTCAAAGAGGTCGCCAAAAAGACCGACGACGTCGCCGGTGACGGCACCACGACCGCCACGGTATTGGCGTGGAGCATGGTTCGTGAAGGCCTGCGCAATGTGGCTGCTGGGGCCAACCCGATGTCGCTCAAGCACGGCATCGAGGAAGCGGTCGAGGCCGGCGTCGCCGCCATCCGAGCCAACGCGGTCGAGGTCGACTCCAAAGATCAGATCGCGCAGGTCGCCGGCATTTCTTCGGCTGACCCCGAGATCGGCAAGATGATCTCCGAAGCCATCGACAAGGTCGGCAAGGACGGCGTCATCACCGTCGAAGAAGGCCAGACCCTGGGCATGGAGATGGACCTGGTCGAAGGCATGCGCTTCGACAAGGGCTACATATCCCCCTATTTCGTCACCGACACCGACCGCATGGAAGCCGTGCTCGACAACCCGTACGTGTTGTTCGTCGGCTCCAAGATCAGCGCCATTCGCGACCTCGTGCCGGTGCTCGAGAAGGTCATGCAGACCGGCAAACCCCTGATGATCCTCGCCGAGGACGTCGAAGGTGAAGCGCTCGCCACCCTCGTGGTCAACAAGATCCGCGGCACCTTCAACGCGGTGGCGGTCAAGGCCCCCGGCTTCGGCGATCGGCGCAAGGCCATGATGCAGGACATGGCCATCCTCACCGGTGGGCAGGTCATCACCGAGGACATCGGTCTCAAGGTCGAGAACACCACGATCGACATGCTGGGCCAGGCCCGCAAGATCGTCGTGAGCAAGGACGAGACCACGATCATCGAGGGTTCGGGTGACGACAACGACATTTCGGGTCGTGTCAACCAGATCAAGGCCGAGATCGAGAACACCGATTCCGACTACGACCGCGAGAAGCTCCAGGAACGCCTGGCCAAGCTGTCGGGCGGCGTGGCCGTGCTCAAGGTCGGAGCGGCCACCGAGGTCGAGCTCAAGGAAAAGAAGCATCGCATCGAAGACGCGGTCAGCACCACGAAGGCCGCGATCGAAGAAGGCGTCGTTGCCGGTGGCGGGGTCACGCTGCTCCGGGCCCAGGCGGACGTGCAAGCACTGGCCGAGAAGATGGCGAAGAAGCGCCCCGACGAAGCGACCGGCGCCCGCATTGTGGCCGCCGCGCTCGAGGGCCCGCTCACCCAGATTGCCGAGAACGCCGGCATGTCGGGTGCCGTCGTCGTCGACAAGGTCCGGTCGCTCAAGGGAGCCAACGGCTTGAACGCGGCCACCGGCGAATACGAGGACTTGGTGAAGGCCGGCATCATCGATGCGGCCAAGGTCACCCGGTCGGCGCTCCAGAACGCCGGCTCGATTGCCGCCCTGTTCCTCACCACCGAGGTGGTCATCGCCGATGCGCCCGAAGACGGCGCCGGTGGCATGCCCGACATGGATTTCTGAGTTTCCCGGAGCTTCGCTCCTCCCGCGGCCGTGATTCGGCCGCGGGGCGGCCTCGGTCACGTTGCGGCTGCGTCGGAGACGCCGAGCCGCTCACTCGTCCCTCGTTCGCTCCGTTTCGCGTCTGCGGTCGGCGGCAGCAGCGCCGGCTCCTCACCTCTCGTCGCTACGTGCGTCCCTTTACACTTCTCCATGTGAGACGGACGAAGGCTGAGACCTATCTGGTCAGGCAATGGCGCGATGGTGAAGGGTCGCGGCGTCCCGACGAGTTGATCGTCGAGGAGCCGCTGACCATTCAGCTCGATGGCGAGACCATCACCACGACCATGCGCACTCCCGGCCACGACTTCGAGTTGGCGACCGGGTTCTGCCATGCCGAGGGCGTCCTGGCCGGCGCGGCCGTGTTGGCCTGTCGGTACTGTGCGGGCGGTTCGGCCATGGAGTCGGAGTACAACGTGGTGTCGGTCGAAACCGGCGGGAAGGCGCCCCCGCCCGCCCCGCGGTTGGGCGTGATCAGTTCGGCCTGCGGTCTGTGCGGCTCCGACGCCATCTTGGAGCTCGCCGAGCGACTCGAACCGCTGCAGGCCGAGCCCTTCCCGGTCGACGTGTTGGCGGCCATCCCCGATCGGGTCAGGGCTCAGCAGAGCTTGTTCGACGCTACCGGTGCGGTCCATGCCGCGGCCGCGTGTGATCGGCATGGCGAACCGGTGGTCGTGCGGGAGGACATCGGCCGCCACAACGCGGTCGACAAGGTCGTGGGTCGCCTGTTGCTCGATGGGCGTTTGCCGGCCCGCGACCTGGCGCTGTACGTGAGCGGTCGGGCCAGTTTCGAGATGGTGCAGAAGGCCTGGGCGGCCGGCTTCGGCTCGATGGTCGCAGTCAGCGCCCCGTCAGCCCTTGCGGTCGACATCGCCCGAGCGGCCAACCTCACCTTGGCCGGATTCGTGCGCGATGGGCAGATCAACACCTATTCGCCGTCGTAGACTCGCGGCCCTATGGCTTCCATTCTCGAACCGAGCATCGGTCTCGGCGTCGTCCATCTGTTCGGCAAGCGCGGCCCGGCCGTCGATCGCGAAGCGGTCCTCGCCGCGGTGAAATCGGCCGAGGCCGACACGGTGCAGGTGGTGGCCGTCGCCGTGCTCGGTCACAAGGCCGACTTCGCGTTCATGGCCCTGGGCAAGGATCTCTGGCGGCTGCGTCGCTTCCAGACCGAAATCACCGACGCGGGCATCGACATCATCGATTCCTACGTATCGCTCACCGAGCTGAGTGAGTACGCCATGGGCGTGCCCGACGAAGCGAAGCAGGCTCGCCTGTACCCCGAGCTACCGCCCGCCGAGAAGACGGCCTGGTGCTTCTACCCGATGTCGAAGCGTCGGAACCCGGGCCAGAACTGGTTCACGACCGAGTTCGACCGCCGCAAAGAGCTCATGTACGAACACGGCAAGTCGGGCCGCACCTTTGCGGGCCGCATCGTGCAGTTGATCACCGGTTCGACCGGCCTCGACGACTACGAATGGGGCGTCACCCTCTTCGGCAAGCACCCCGACGATCTCAAAGAGGTCGTGTACACGATGCGGTTCGACGAAGCGTCGGCCGAGTTCGCCGAGTTCGGCCCCTTCTACACCGGTCTCGTCGCTTCCCCCGCCGAGGTACTCACCGCTGCTGGCGTTGCATAGCCCAACGACGTCTCCGTTTCTCGAACCGGGGGAACGCTTCGCGTTCCGACGAGTTGCTCGCTGGCGCTCACAACGTCGCGCTCAGTCCGCACGCGATTGGGTGATCCGACTGTAGACGGGAAACCCAGGAGCGAAGGAGGGACGGCTCGGCGTCTCCGACGCAGCCGCAGAGCCGCCGAGGAGCGCCAGAGACGAACGGCGAGTGCGGGAGCGAGGAACTACCTCGCAAACAGATACCGGTCGAGGGCCGCGTTCGGGGGGGCGTCGCCGTCGTAGGTGCGGATCACGAAGCTGGCTGCGGAGGGTTCGCCGGGCGGGACCAACTCGAGCGGGCCGGAGAGGCCGTCGTAGTTGATGTTCTCGCCCGACTGCACCAGTTCGAGGCACTCGTTGTAGCGGACGCACAAGACCCCGTCGCGGGTGACCCCGATGATCTGTTCCGCGATCGCTTCGGGCCGGTCGGTTCCCGCGATCTCGGTGGCCAGCGCGGTGACGACGACTGCGTCGTAGCCGGCTGCCGCGGCCCCGAAGTCGAACGGGGCGTCGACTCCGCGGTCATCGGCCGCGGCCTCGACCCGCGTGGCGAAGGTCTCGATCCGGTTCAGGTCGACGCCGATCTCGACCAGCCCGAGCCCGTTCAGCACACGGGGGTCTTCGACCAGACCACCCAAGTCGACGTCGTCGGTGAGGATGGCGTAGACCGCGATGGAGCGGGGCCCGATGCCGACGCCGACCAGGTCGGTGATGAGATCGGCGAGCTCGGCGCCGCCGATGAGCACGATGCCACTGGGGGGATCCTGGCTCAGCACCGAGATTGAAGATGCCGGGTTGGCCGCTGCGTTGTACGGGACTTGGTGGATGGCCTCGCCGCCCAGACCCTCGAACCGGGTGACGAACGCCTCGGCCAGTGCGGGGCCGGCACCGTCCTGGTCGAAGACGACCGCTGCGGTTTGCAGGGCCTGTTCGTTGGCCAGATTGGCCAGAACCACGGCCCGCTCGGTGTCGCTCGGCGAGGTGCGGAAGTACAGCTCGGTGTCGGCGGCGGCTGCGAGGGTGGTGTCGCTGGAGGTGGGGGAGAACTGGATGACGCCCGCGGCCCTGGTCTTGGACAGCACCTCGATCGATTGTTCGGCCGGCGCGCCATCGAGGATCACGTCGATGCCTTCTCGGAGATGTCGATCGACGGTGGCCTGGACATCGTTGATCGACGAGCCGGGGTTACCGGGCGAGAGGAAGATGTCTTCGAGCAACACACCTCCGGCCTCGTTGACGTCGGTGACGGCGAGTTCGACGCCGAGCAGTGCCGACTGGCCGGCTTCGCGGCCCGGGCCGTCGTCGGGAAGCATGGCTCCGAAGACGAGCCGTCCGTCGCCGTCGTTGCGGATGTCGAGGTCGACCGGCTCGGTCGTGGTGGGAACGGTCACTTCGGTGGTCGGCGCGTTCGTCGTGGTGGTCGGTTCGTCGCTCGACGAGGTACAGGCGGCGAGCAGTACTCCGATGACGAGCAATGCTCCGCTGCGGAGCAGTTTCTGGCTGCGGAGCAGTTTCTCGCTGCGGAGCAGTGCGACGGCGCGACGGGAGGTAGGGGCTCGGTGCACCCGCACAGGTTAGGTCAGCAAAGGGGCCCGGAGTGGGCCAGCATGGTGCATATGAATGAAGATGAGGCCGCGCTGGCCGGGTATGCCGAGGCGCTGGCCACGGCGATCGATCATGCCCTGCCGGGGTGGGTTGAGCGCAGCGTGGCCCGACGGTTGCCCGAGCCCTCCGCCGAGGTGCGGAGCGCGGCGACCGAAGCCGGCCGGCGGGCCCGGTCCGAGCTGGGATCGCAGATCCGCGAGCTCTTGGCGCTCGATATCGACCGCCAGCCCACCAACCCGCTCGAGATGCTGCGTCGCGGGGTGCGCTACGCCACCGAGGTCTTGGTGGGGGCCGGTGCGCCGCCGGTCGAACGCGACGCCTTCGCGGAGCGAAACTTCCCCGACGACCGGTTCGATCTCACGCCGGCCTCGTTTGCCGATGTCGACCCGGCGCTGCACATCCCGGGTCTCGAGTGGGGGGCGGCCAAAGCCCACGTGCATCTTCAGCGGCGTCGAGCCGACGGTCAACGCTGAACCAGGGGGTCGCGCCTACCGGTTCCAGCCGGAATCGCTGATCGTGCGGGGCTCGAAGAACAGGCAGTCTTCCGGGCAGGCGAACGGCGCCTCGTCGTTGACGCCGAGCCGGCAGCGCTGCACGGCGTCGCCCCCGGCGGTGGACCGCGAGGAGTAGTGCTGGCAGTCGTCGCGCACGCTCACGCTGCGATTGTAGTGGTCCCAATTGTCGTCGTCGGGTTGTTAACAGTCCGGAAACACTGGCGTGACACCGCGGCAAATCGCACCAGGCAGAATCGACCCCGCTGTCACCGCTCGGTGATGGCGACATATTCCTTTGGGTGAAGGGTGAATGACGTGGGCGATATTGCCTGGATGCTGACCGCGACCGCCATGGTGGTCTTCATGGTGCCGGGTTTGGCGCTGTTCTACGGCGGTCTGACCCGCTCCAAGAACGTGTTGAACATGATCAACATGAACGTCTACTGCATCGGCATCGTGCCGGTGCTGTGGGTGTTGTTCAGCTATTCGCTTGGCAACAGCCGAGCCGAAGACGGGGGCAGCTCGCTCATCGGCAACCTCGATGCCATCGGGCTCCGTATCGACGGTGAAGCGATCGTCGGCATCGATCTCCTCACCGTCGCGTTCTTGATGACCTTTGCCGCCATCACCCCGGCGCTGATCTCGGGTGCGGTGGCCGGCCGCATGAAGTTCTCGGCCTGGGTGCTGTTCGTGCCGCTGTGGTCGGTGCTCTGCTATGCCCCGGTCACCTACTGGGTCTACACCGGGTGGCACCACACCGAACTCAGCCCGGCCGCGATCGACTTCGCAGGCGGTACCGCGATCCACATCAACGCCGGCGTGGCGGCCCTGGTGTTGGCCATCGTGCTCGGCAGGCGGCGGGGCTGGCCGGAGGAGTCGATGGCCCCGCACAACATGACCCTGGTGATTCTCGGTACCGGTATCTTGTGGTTCGGCTGGTTCGGCTTCAACGCCGGCTCGGCTCTGGCCGCCAACGATCAAGCGGTGCAGGCCTTGATGAACACCTTCATCGCTCCGGCCGCCGGCATGCTCACTTGGCTCATCGTCGAGAAACTCCGCGACGGGCACGCCACCGCCCTCGGTGCGGCCTCGGGCATCGTCGCGGCGCTGGTCGCGATCACCCCGGCCGCCGGTTTCGTCGGCACGCTGGCCGCAATGCTGATCGGCGCAGTGGCCGGTGTTCTGTGCTACGCCGCCATCCAACTCAAGCACAAGCTCGGTTACGACGACAGTCTCGATGTCGTCGGCATCCACGGGGTCGGCGGCATCGTGGGCGGCCTCATGCTGGGCTTCCTCGCCGAGGAATCGGTGGGCGGCGCGAAGGGCGGCGGCGACCTCTTCGTGAGCCAGCTGGCCGCCATTGGTTCGGTCATCGCCTTCTCGGCCGTCGTCACCTTCATCATCGCGATGGCGATCAAGTCCACGATCGGGCTGCGGGTCGACGAAGAGTCCGAGCAGATCGGTCTGGATCAGACCGTGCACAGCGAGTCGGCCTATAGCTAGGGCTGGTGCGGCGGCGGCTACGGTAGTCCGGTGCCCTTCCTCCACGACGAGCTGCTCGGCAATCTGACGGCGGGCGGTCGAGATTTCACCACTGCCCACACCGCGGAGGTCGACGCATGGCTCACGACGCTCCTGCGCACGGTCACCGACAAAACCCAGGGCGTGGCGCTGGTCGCCCTCGGCGGCTACGGCCGCCGCGAGTTGGCCCCGTACAGCGACATCGACGTGATGCTGTTGCACACCGATGGCACCGACGTGACCGAGATGGCCGAGAAGCTCTGGTACCCGATCTGGGATGCGGGCGTGAAGCTCGGGCACTCGGTGCGCACCGTGAAAGAAGCGCTGGCCCTGGCCAAGGAGGATTTGCCGACCGCAACCGCGCTGCTCAGTACTCGCCTGATCGATGGCGATTCGGTGCTGGCCGGCGATCTGCGGGGCGAAGCACTCCAGCAGTGGCGAGCTGGTTCGGCCCGCTACCTGGCCGAACTCGGTGAGGCGGGCCGCAAGCGCCACGAAGAACGCGGCGAAGTCGCCTTTCTGCTCGAGCCCGACATCAAGAACGGCCGGGGCGGCATGCGTGATGTACACGCCCTGCGATGGGCCGAGGCCGCCGAGCCCCAAATTCCCGAGGCCGATTCGGTCGCGCTCGATGAAGCGTACGAAACGTTGCTGCGCATTCGGGTCGAGCTGCACCGGGTCGCCGATCGGCCCACCGATGTCTTGTTGCTCGAACAGCAGGACGACGTCGCGGCAGCGCTCGGTATCGATGCCGACGAACTCATGGCCCAGCTGGCCGGGGCCGCTCGACTCGTCGCGTGGACCAGCGATGCCACTTGGCACCGGCTCCGGCGCGCGAACCGGTCGCGCCGGCTGCGCAACCCGAAGCCGCGCGAGGTCGCCGAAGGCGTGCTGCTCGACGATCGCGTCATCCGGCTCGATCGACGGTTCGATCTGAGTGCCGACCCACTCACTCCGCTGCGCCTGGCCAATGCTGCCGCCCGCCACCAGGGATTCATCGAACGAGACACGCTGAGCCAGCTGGTCGCCGAAGCGCCGGATCTGCCCACGCCGTGGCCCGACGATGCCCGAGAGCTCTTCACCGACCTGCTGCTCGCCGGGCCGCCGGCGATCGAAGTCATCGAAGCGCTCGACCAGGTGGGGCTGATGGTGCGGCTCATTCCCGAATGGGAGCCGGCCCGCAGCCGACCGCAGCGCAACGCCTACCACACGTACACGGTGGATCGGCACCTGCTCGAAACTGCGGCCCAGGCATCCAAACACGCCGACCGCGTCGACCGGCCCGATCTCCTGGCCCTCGGTGCCCTTCTGCATGACATCGGCAAGGGCTACCCGGGCGACCACACCGAAGTGGGCATGAAGCTGGTCGACACCATCGCCGCTCGCATGGGGTTCACCGCCGACGAGATAGACGTAC
>JABDJW010000165.1 GCA_013002375.1 Acidimicrobiales bacterium
ACTTGGACCATTCGACGACCCCACGCGCCCGCACGGCCCCGAGCAATCCTGCTCGCCGTCGCATTGGCGATCATCCTCCCAACGGCAGCGTGCGGCGGTGGCGACGAAGCCGGCAGCGACACCACCACTGTGCGTTCTTCATCGAGCGACGCCGGCAACGGGTTCTCTGGAAACGAAGACCCCGATGGTGCCGATGACCCTGATGGCCAAGATCAAGGCGACGGCGCGGTGGCGGTCAGCGGTCAGGCCCCGGTCGCTGCCATCGAGTTCGGTACGGTCTACGAGTACGTGCTGGTGGAAGGCAGCGCGCAATACACGCTGTCGGTGCCACCCGGTTCCGTTCTGACCGGGCTGCTCGGCTCCCCGGCCGGCAACACCTCGGGCGTGAGTCTGTTCGCGAACGACGGTTCGGTGAGCCTGTTCGCCGAACCGGGCAACGAGGAAGAGCTCGACCTGCCGCTGGTCACCAGTGCCGAAGATGGAATCGAAACCCAGCTCATGGTGCAGGGCTTTCCCGGTGACACCATTCGTTTCGCGTTGGACCTCGCCCCCCAGACCGAGCTGCCCGATGGCGGTGATGCGCCGGCGATCCTCACCGGAGCCGCCGAACTCGACGGGACGGCCGAGGGGATCCTGGGAGGCCTCGACACCACCGACTACTACGCCATCGACGTCGATGCCGGCGACATGATCTCGGTCGAGCTCAGCTCTCCACCAGCCGAATACGGCTCGGTGTCGGCCTCCATCGAGTACAACGGGCAGCGTCGAGAGGGCCTCACCGCGCAAGCGGGCGGTACCGAGGACGTTTCCCACGTGGTGAGCCATGCGGAGGGCGGCGATTGGTTCCTGGTGGTATCGGGCGGCGGCCGCTACACCGCAACGGTGACGACGCAGCCCCAGCCCGACGGGGCGAGCGCACGCGACGGTGGGTCGGGTGATGCCGGCGACTCGTTGGCCGATGCCCTCACGGTGGAACCAGGAACGTTCTTCGGCGTGCTCGGCAACAACGACGACGCCGACATGTTCACCTTCGATCTCGTCGCCGGCGGTCAGATCGGCCTGACGATGTCGGTCGTTCCGGAATCGGAGGGTGGCGCCAACGCCCGCATCCTGATCAACGGCACGGAGGAGGGTCGGATCTCGGCGCAACCCGGCGGTACGTCAGACCCACTGGCGCTCCTGCTGGCCGGCGACGTGTCCGGGTCGGCCGCAATCGAGGTGTGGGGCTCGGAGGCGATCTACGAGCTCACCTTGACCACCGGAGCCCAGAACGACGGTGGCTCCAGCGGCGATGCCGGCGGCGACGCGGCCTCGGCCAAGGCGGTCGATCCCGGAACCTTCCCCGGGGCGATGGGCTCCGACGACCCGGCTGACTTCTACACGATCACCTCCGAAGTGGGTGGCCCGGCCACGGTATCGCTCGCCGCCGACCCGACCGCCGAGCAGACCTACAACTACCGGGTGTTCGTCGACGGCAGCGAGATCGCGCGGGCCACCTCGGCCGCGGGTGGCACCTCGACCATCGAACTGGAGCTGGAGCCCGATACCGAGATCGTCATCGAGCTCTGGGGCGGCCGTGGCCCGTATGAGATCACCGTCGCCGGTGATGCTTTCCCGTCGGCTGGTCAGGACACGACGGAGCCCGTCATCGACTAGCCGGGTGCGGAGCTACCACAGGTTCACCGGCGGCCGAAACTCACGCCGGTGGCACGAGAGGGTCAACGCTCACCGCGGCGTTGACCCTCTCATTGCGCCTCAGATCAGACGTCGATCAGTTCTTCAGGGTGTCGGCGTCAGGTCCGACGTGAGCATGCCGTGTCCCTCATCCACATCAGTCGTCGTCGATGATGCTGGCGATCCCCAGCCCGAAGAACGCCGGGTTGATGGTCGCGTTGGCCGACGGGTTGGTGAAACCGATCACCGCCCAGGACCCATACAAGGTCGCCGGTTCATCGACGGTGTCACCCAACACCTCGATCGTCACGAACCGCTCGAGCTCGCCCGGCGCGAACGTCAGCGTGCCGGCCGCGGCAACGTAGTCTTCGCCGCCCACCGCGATCGTCGGATTGGCCGGGAAATCGATCGTGGTCCATGCAACGGTGACCGGATGCGGTGCAGCCACATCGAGCCGCACCGGAACATCGACGAACACCGAGCCGGTGTCGCCTTCGAGCACGACCATGATGCCGGGCGTGATCGCCGGCTCGACCGGCGCTTCTTCGAGAACGGCGATGTAGTCCCGACCACCGACGAGGTGGCTGGTGGCGATCGGCGCCACAGCGGTCGGAACCAGCCGGTCGGTGGTGGTGCCGTCGCCGATCTGGCCGGCATCGTTCTTCCCCCAGGTGTACAGCGTGCCCGTCGCGGTACTGGCCATCGAATGGTTGCGACCCGAGCCGATGGTGGTCACATGGTCGAGACCGGCAACCAATGCCGGGGTCGGGCGGTTGATCTTGGTGCCGTCGCCGAGCTGACCGTTGCCGTTGAGGCCCCATGTGTACACCTGGCCCTGCTCATCGAGGGCCAGACTGTGAAACCCGAACGCCTCGACGGCCACGATGTTCGACAAACCGGTCACCGCCACCGGCGATGACCGGTCGATCGTCGTCCCGTCGCCCAGCTGCCCGTATTGATTGTCGCCCCAGGCCATCACCGTGCCATCGGCCAACAAGGCCAGGCTGTGGATCCGGCCACCGACGATCGCCGTCACCGTACTGAGGCCCGAGACCGGAACCGGCGAGGTGCGCAGCATCGTCGTGCCGTCGCCCACCTGGCCGTTGCTGTTCGAACCCCAACCCATCACCGTGCTGTCAGCCAACAAGGCCAGGCTGTGCTCGCGGCCACCCGCCGCCGCCATCACCGTGGTCAAACCTTGAACGGGAACGGCCAGGAAGCGGTTCACCCGCGTGCCGTCGCCCAAGGTGCCGTCGACATTGCGCCCCCACGCCGACAACGAGCCGTCTCCGTGGACGGCCAGGCTGTGATAGTGGCCGGCACCGAGCCCGACCACACCGCTCACATCGGGCACGGTGATGGGGGTCTCACGTTTGTTGTCGCCGCCGTCACCGATCTGCCCCATGCCGTTGTAGCCCCACGCGGCCACCGTGCCATCGGGCGCCAGCCCCAGAACGTGGTGCCGACCGCCGGCCAGATCGGTGAGTGCGCCCACGCTCACCGGTGCCGGGGTCAGGTGGGGCGTGAGTGTGCCATCACCCAGCTGACCCCAGTCGTTCGCGCCCCATGCCAGCACATCGCCCGGCGCCGCGTTCGCCGGCGCGACGATGAGCACCGACGCGAGCAGGACGAGAACGGACAGTGCCGCCGAGGTCGTTCGCCGCCGCATCTCGCCCATCGCCATGAATCACCACCGTACCGTCACCCCGAACCCGTCACCGCTGACCCGTAGACTCGAGGCCTGTGATGCCACCAGACCGGTCGTTGCCCGAGGAACTGCGCGACTGCCGCCACCCCGGCGCCGGCGCCGGCTCCGAACTCGTCCTGGTCGAGGGCATCTCGGCGGCACGCGCCGTCGATCTCGTCCGCCACAAGGCATGGCAGGCGGTGCTGCCCCTGCAGGGCAAACCCCCGAACGTTTTGCGCTCGAGCCCCCGCACGGTCGAAGCCAGCCCTCGGCTACTCGCGGTCATCCAGGCGCTCGGTATCGGGTCCCTCCGGGCCGGACCCTCCCACCGAGACCAGTACGCGCGGGCCGATCGCGCCCGCTACGACCGCGTCATATTGCTGTTCGACCCGAATCCGGACGGCATCCACACCCAAGCGCTCACCCTGTTGTTCTTCGCCACGTTCCTGCGCCCGCTCCTCCGCGACGGCCACGTCTACGCGGCCCGACCACCCCGGTTCGGTCTCACCACCTCCAACGGTGAACGGCCTCGGTTCGCCCGCACCGAAGCCGAGCGCGACCAGATGGTGGCCCGACATGGCCACGGCGTCGACGTCGACACCTACCAGGGCATCGCATCGATGAACCCGCCCGATCTCGCCCATCTCTGCCTCGATCCCGCCACCCGGATTCTCGGTCGGCTCGGCATCGAGCATGCCGAAGCGGCCGAACGGAGCTTCATCGCCAGCGAGCGGCGGCGCTGATCTACACTCGGACTCTGGGTGCCACCCGGGCCTCCCCGCTGAGGAGGACGCGTTGTCGATCACCCGGATTCTGATCAAGGCCAGCGGCCAAACGCTCGCCGGCGATGCCGGATTCGGCCTCGACCCCGATGCCGTCAATGCCTTCGCCGACGAGGTCATCGCAGCCAGCGAGCTGGCCGACGTCGCCATCGTGGTCGGCGGCGGCAACATCTTGCGAGGGTCGATGGCCGACGACTACCAGATCGACCGGGTCGAAGCCGACAACGTGGGTATGCTCGGCACGGCCATCAATGCGCTGATCCTCCGGGGCGCCCTGAGCGGCAAGACGACCAAGGACGTCCGGGTCATGAGCGCCTTGCCCATGACCTCGGTGGCCGAGCCGTACATCCGCCTTCGAGCCATGCGTCACCTCGACAAAGGCTGCATCGTGATCATGGCGTGCGGCATCGGACAGCCGTTCGTCACCACCGACTACCCCAGCGTGCAGCGCGCCGTCGAACTGGATTGCGATGTGTTGCTGGCGGCCAAGAATGGAGTCGACGGCGTCTACGACAAGGATCCTGCGGTCCACGACGACGCCACCCGATTCGAGACGATCTCCTACGCCGACGTCATTCGCCGCGACATCCGGGTGATGGATCCGGCCGCGTTCATCCTCGCCCGTGACCAGGGAATGAAGATCCGCGTCTTCGACAGTTCGGAGGCGGGTGCCATGACCCGCATCATCGCGGGCGAGAACGTCGGAACCCTGGTCTGCGCTTAGCGCCCGTCGGCCGCTCGCCCGTCCGCTGCCGCCAGCGCACACCGAACGGCGAGCAGTTGCCGGAGTTCTTGACGCAGTTCGCCGGTGAACTCTTCGCGGTAGGTCTTGTCATTCACCACCGATACCGCGAACTGCAGACCACTGAACGCCGAGATGAAGCCGGACACGATCATCAACGAGCGGGTGAACACCACGGTGTGATCGAACAACTCGAACTCGATCAGCGGGTCGAATTCGGCCGCCGTCACGGTGGTCCACTGCAGCAGGGTGCTCTCGCCGACGGTCAAGAGGCCGAATACCACGTAGAACACGGCGACCATCGAGGCGACCAGCGCCACCTGGATGAGCTGTGCGACCATCAACAGAAGCCCGAGATTCAGGCGTTCACGACGGCGGAGCGGATGCGGCACCGGACGCCCCGGGCGGATGCCGACACCGGGCACCGGCGCCCCGTGGCACAACGCATCGACCTCGGCCCACGAGTCGAAGCCGGTCATGCCGTCGAGGGCGTTCATCAGGCCCAGTGACAAGAACAGGACCGTGATCCCGAACAGAAAGGCCAGCACGAGGACGAAGAAGATCGTCGGGATCGCCGACGCCACCTGCCAGATCTCGGCATTCACGAAGAGGAACGCCGAGAACAGCAGGAGCAGGGGCAGGGACTTGGCGAACAGCCGCGAGATGTCGCCGAGTTGTCGGCGGACCTGACGAAACGCCCACGGGATCATCGGAAACAGCCCGTAACTCGTCACCAGATAGCCAATGCCGAGGATCCCGAGGTTGATGGCCGCCCACTGCACGAGGTCCTGGGCCGAGCCGGTGCTCACCGCCCGCAGGATCGGCGGCACCAGCACGAACAGCGCGAGTTCGGGGATGCCGACGTCGTCGGGGATCTGGTTCCACCGCCGACCGCGCATGCGGTTCAGCAGCACGACCGAACCGATGATCGCCACCACGCCGACCACGAACAGGGCTGCCTGGGTCCAACCGCTGGTCTCGGGTGAGAAGACCAGGAAGATCTGGGCGAACATGATGAACAACAAGAACCCGTACATGCGGGTGAAGATGTCGTCGGTGGCCGAGTACCCGGGGATCAGGTGGGGTACGCCTCGATCGACGAACCATGCTTCGATTCGCTCGGGCGACTTGGAGTCCATCGCCGAAAACCGTACCGGTCGGACCGGCTCCGCCGGCGAACCGCTCCCCCGAGCGGCTCGTGTGGTCGGGCTGAGAGGATTTGAACCTCCGACCTTCGGTCCCCCAGACCGACGCGCTAACCAAGCTGCGCCACAGCCCGTAAGCCGAACATCGTAGTGCGCTCGCCACCGAACCCCACCGCTCCCCTTTCTGGTCCGCGGGCATGGCCGGAGAGGCCGCCGGTGCGGACCAGTTCAGCCCTTGTCGGGGGGCTGCCCGCTACGTGAAGAGGCTGGCGATCAGTTGGAGCAGTCGAAAACCCAGGTAGAGCCCGGCACCGGCAACCATCAGCCAGAAGTGCCAGGGCACCTTCACCGGCTCGCGGGCGGTGGCCGCTGCTTCGGACGGCTCGGTCTCGGTGATCTCGCTGTCGCAGGTCGGGCAATGACCTTCGACCGTCACCGAGTTCGGGTTGTAGAACCGGTCGCACGGCTCACACCAAGGCATCAGCCCAGTCTGCCAGCGGATCGACGCAATTCGTGGCGCGTCGGCTAGTTGCGGCGGACGGCGAGGATCGCGACGTCGTCGGCAATCGCACCGCCGGCGAAATCGCGGGCCGAGTCGAGCAGCGACTTGCAGAGCACATCGGGGGCGATGCCCGGGTCGCGTTTCATGACCTGGGCAATTCGATCTTCGCCAAATTGCTCGTCGCTCCGGCGAGCCTCGGCCAGACCGTCGGTGTAGAGCAGCACGAAATCACCGGTGTTCATCGCGATCTCGCGGCTGAAGTAGGTCGACTTCGAATCGAGCATGACCAGCGGACCGGTGGCTCGAAGCGGCTGGACTTCGCGTTCATGCCACAACCAGGCGGCCGGGTGTCCGGCCGACGCAAAGCGGAGGGTGCCGGCTTCGGTGTCGAACACGATGACCACGAGCGAGATGAACTCCTCGGTGCGGTCGACGTTGGAGAGCTGCTCGTTGAGTTCCTCGAGCGCCTGGGCCGGATCGCGAAACTGCCGGAGGAACACGCGGAGGAGGTACTTGGCCTGGAACGCGGTGATCGAGGCATCGATGC
>JABDJW010000173.1 GCA_013002375.1 Acidimicrobiales bacterium
CCCTCGTGGCACCACCTGAGCTCATGTTGATGATGGCGCCACCACCCTGCTTGGCCATGATGCGGGCGATCGGATGGGACACCAGGAAGTGGCCGGTGAGGTTGACGTCGATGATCTTGCGCCACCAGGCCTCGTCGGCTTCGAAGAAGTGCAGCATCGGGCTGACCAGCCCGGCGTTGTTGACCAACACGTCGATGCGGCCGTGCTCGGCCATGACGGCATCGATCATCGCGGCGACCGCTGCGGAGTCGGACACATCCGCGACCGCGGGCATCGCCGAACCACCCGACGCGATCACATCGGCCACGACCGAATCGGCGCGGGCGGCGTCGACATCGTTCACCGCCACCTCGGCCCCGGCGCCGGCGAAGCGCTGCGCGATGGCGCGGCCGATTCCGCCGCCGGCTCCGGTGACCAGAACGACCTTGCCGGCGAGTGACTCGTGCATACCTCAACGGTATCGGCTCACCTGGTCCCGACTCACGTGGTCCCAGCTCATCCGGCTTCGGCGGTCTGGCTTCGGGCCGTTCCGAAAAATCGATCGTCTCGCCTACCGCCGCCGGCCAGCTGCTAGACCCGAGTCATGGCATCGGCGTCCAGCCCCGATCCACCGGCGGCCAACACCAGCCCCCCGGATGACGCAGTGGACGACGGCCGCCGCCAGGTCGCCGTCGCCTACGGCTGGCTCGTCGTCGCCGTGCTGGGCGGCGGCTTCCTCGTCGACTACTGGTCGAATCGCGCCGCGATCATCGTGGCCGGCGTCGCGCTGTTCGCCTCGCTGGTGGGCATTGGCGTGGCGATCCGAAAAGACCACGAGAACACCGGCGCCGACGCAAGAGCCCGTCGCCGGCGAATCCGCGGCCTGCTGTTCGGCATCCTGCTCGCGCTGGTGGTCGTGGTCTTCGTCCTACCCAAGGTGACCGGCGCTGCGCCTCGGTTCGCCGGCCTGAGCTTCCTCGCCGCGGTCACGTTCTTCGTGTTGTTGTCATCGCTCATCAACGAGTTCCGGTTCAGCCCGCGGTTCTCGGGCGCCCGCGGACCGGTGATCATCGGCATCGCCGTGGGGGTCACGGTCGTGTCGTTGTGGGCACTCGCCGGCATCCGCTCGACCGTTGCCCTGGCCGGTGGTGCCCTCGCCATCGCGATCGGGCACATCGGCGTCGTCGCCGGGTCCGAGGACTGGATCGATCGCCAAGCCGACCAGGACGCCGGCCACCTGCGCAGTCCCCGCAAGTGGATCGCCGTCCTGATCATACCCGGGTGGTTCGGACTCGGAGCCGGTCTCGCGCTGCTCCTCGCGGCCGGGCTGACGTGGCCCTACGCCCTGCTGGTGGTCGGCGCATTGGGCTTGGCCGTCGCCAGCGCGGCATCCAAGGGCGATGGCGACCTCCTGGCCATCTTGCTGGCGGTCACCTTCATCTGGGCCGGAACGCCGACCGAAGCCGATCCCGACCTGCCCCGCACGACCGAGGCCACCTACGTCGTGCTGGGCGATTCCTTCATCTCGGGGGAAGGCGCGGAGGAGTTCTTCGTCGGCACCAACGTGAAGGACAGCGACGCCGCCGACGAGAACATCTGCCGGCGGGCGCCGACATCCTGGGCCGCGCTGCTGGCCGGGTCCGCCGACCGCCCGAGCACCGTGCCGTCCTCGGTGATCTTCCTGCCGTGCTCTGGCGCCAAGACCAGAGACATCCACCGCACGGATGACAGCCAGCTCCGGCAGTTGGAGCAGACCTTGGCCGCAGAACCGGCCGACATCCAGTTCGTGCTGGTCAGCATCGGCGGCAACGATGCCGGGTTCTCGATACTCGGCCAGACCTGCATCGGGCCCGGCAACTGCGCCGAGATCGTCGAATCGTTTCGCGACCCGCTGGCCGGCGGCGTCGAGAACCGGTTGATCACCACCTATCGCGCCATCCGCGACGCGGTCGGCGATGTGCCGATCGTCGCCGTTCCCTACCCCGACCCCATCAATCCGCTCGGATGCGCCGGCACCTTGCTCGATCAGGCCGAGCATCGCTTCGTCTCGAGGTTCGTGGCCGCGCTCAACGACGTGGTCGAGTCAGCCGCCGCTCGCGCCGGTGTGCTCTACCTTCAGCCCATCGAGACGGCTCTGACCGACACGAAGCTCCGCCTGTGCGACGAGGACACCGTGCGCGATCGAGGTATCAACTTCATCGAAGCCAGCCCGATGACCGGCTCGATCGACGTGACGTTCAACCCGCTCAACTGGCTGAACAACAGCATTCACCCCAACGAACGCGGGCACGCGGCCATGCTGGCCACCGCCGAGCGTTGGTTTGCCGAGACCCAGCTCGTGAACCCCGAGCCAACCGGAGAGGTGTTCGTGGTGCCACCGGCCAACGAACTGGTCGACCGCGCCACCACGATCTGCCCCGACGACTCGATCGACTGCACTGATCGCGAGGATCCGTTGCAGTGGCAGCTGCGCCAAGCGGTGCTCCTCGGCCGATCGGTGTGGTGGGTCATCGCCCTGATCGCGGGCGCGGCCTGGGCCGCCTCGGTGCCGATCATCGCCGCGGCCCACGCCCGAGGCTGGACCACGAACGGCACCCTCCGCGGCCTTCGCCGGATGCTGTTCGGTTCCTGACGCACCGCAGGTGATTCCCCGAGATTGTCCGCGACTTTCCGGCCCCACCAGGCGTCATGCAAATACGCCGCCCTGGAAACGCCCCCGATGCGAACCAACGGCTCCTGTAGTTCCTGCGTTGCGAAAGAAGCCTCTTGATCATTCCTGTCTCGGCCATTGGGTTGGCCTTCACCCTCACCACTGCGGTGATGCTGGCCGCACTCTTCGGCCGGGGCCGTCCATCCCGGTCGCTCGGTCGCAACCCGAACGACGTCCTCGACCTCACTCACGAAGACTTGGTGCGAGAAGTCCGCGACCGAGCCGAGCAGAACGGCATCGACATCCCGGTGCAGGTCTTCGGCTACCAACCGAGCGTCGTGATCTTCGAACCATCGCGCCGGGTGCACTACGTGTACCGCGACCAGGCGGCACTCACCATCGCGATCGACGACCAGCAAGTGACCGCACAGAATGCCTCGACCGGTGATCGGCCGCGCCCGGTGGACGCGTGGTCGTCGGCGCAACTCCGCAAGTGGCTCCACCAGCATCGCGTCGAGCCCGTCGACGTCCGCCCGTCGGCGATTCGACGCCGGCTGCGGATGCAGGACATCGGCTAGCCGGATCTTCCGTCGCCCGAATTCACAGGCCGGCCCACTGCAGGAGCCAGAGCGACACCATCCCGACCACCAACATGACCGGCATGTTGCGCACGCGGTACATGAACACGCCGGCGATGACCAAGGCGATCAAGCGGGCGTCAGGGGCCACGAAACGGGCCATCCCCTTGTCGCCGACGGTCGCCGGCAACACGATGGCCGCGAAGGCCGCCGGCCCGACATAGCGCAACGCTCGGGCGATGACGACCGGCAGCTCTCGGTCACCGATGAACGCGACGAACGACGCCCGCTCCAGGTACGTGACGAGCCCGCCGAGCACGAAGGCCAACCAGACTGTCATGGGGCCGCCGCCGGGTTCTGGCTCGTTCGGCGTTCGAACCACCAATCGAGGGTGCCGCCGACGACGACGCCGGCGATCGCACCGGCCAGTAGCCCCGACCCGTTCGGGAAGTCACGGCCGAGGACAGCAACCACGCCACCGGTCACCGCAGCGGCTGCGCCGGGGGTGTTGGTGAGCCCCAGAATCAGCAGACCCAGGAACATCACTGGCACGGCGTACCCCAGCGACCATGACTGCGGTATGGCGTCGCCGACCAACAAGCCCACGGCGACCGAGATGTTCCAGATCGTGAACAGCAAGGCTCCCGCACCGAGGTAGTGCGCCATTCGGTGTTCGGCGGTCGCGTCGTCCTCGACCTGATCCGCCACCGCGAACACCTGATCGACCATCAGATACGGACCGGCCAGGCGAAACCACCGCGGCAGATGTTGGAACCGGCCGCTGAGCGCAGCGCTGTACATCATGTGGCGCGCGTTGATCACCGCGATGGTGAGCACGGTCGTGACGACGCCGGCACCGGTGGCCAGCAGGCTCACCGCGGCGACCTGGGAGGCACCGGCCAGTATCAGGATCGACGAGAACCATCCGACGAAGTTGTTCACCTCACCGGCTTCGGCGATCTGGACCCCCAGGACCATCCCGAACGGCACGCCGGGCACGGCCAGCGGGGCCGCCGCCTTCGCCCCGGCGATCGCGGAGGCCCGCGGCAGTTTCGTCATGAGCGCCCAAGTGAAGCCGACCCGCTCCAAGCGAGCCAACCCGTTTCCGAAGGCCGCCGCAATCAAACCGGAACATGGGCGATGCACTACGCCACCCAACGATATGTAAGAGTTCTGGGGTGATCGATCGAGGGGAACTGATCGGCCGGGGCAGAACCTCTGACGTGTATGCCGTCGGTCGAACCGAGGCCGTCAAGGTTCCGCGACCCGGGGTGCCAGCGCACTGGGCCCAAATCGAGGCTGAACTCACCATCGCGGTCCACGAACTCGGCGTTCCGACCCCAGCCGTACGAGACCTCACCGAGATCGACGGGCGACCGGCGATCGTCTTCGAACGAATCAGCGGCGAATCACTATGGACCCATATCCAGCGCCATCCGGAGAACGCGGCCGGCCTGGCGCGCGAGCTGGCGACGATCCACACCCGAGTCCAGGCCGAGCAGGCGCCGAGCAATCTGCCGGATCTACAAGCCCGCATGTGCACCAAGATCGATCAAGCGCACCAACTCGACCAGGCCGAACGCGTCGCGGCAACCGCGTTGGTCCGGGAGCTCCCGAGCGGTGACGCCCTCTGCCACGGCGACATGCACCCGGCCCCACGGGCTGCGCACCAGCCGCTCAAGGGCGACGTAC
>JABDJW010000192.1 GCA_013002375.1 Acidimicrobiales bacterium
GGTCGAGACCGAACTGGGCTGGGAGTTCATCCAGATCTACGGCCTCACCGAGACCTCTCCGCTGCTCACCATGAACCGCAGCCGGGCCGAGTGGGACGATCTCGATCCGGCCGAGCGGGCCAGCCGCCTGGCTCGGCAGGGCGCACCGGCCCTGGGGGTGCGGCTCAGGACCGACGAGACCGGGGAGGTGTTGGCCCAGTCGAACGTCGTGTTGAAGAGCTACTGGCAGCAACCCGACGCCTCGGCCCAAGCGCTCGCCGACGGCTGGTTCCACACCGGCGACGGCGGCGAGATCGACGACGAGAATTACCTCGGCCTCCAGGATCGCAAGAAGGACGTGATCATCTCCGGTGGTGAGAACGTGTCGTCGATCGAAGTCGAAGACTGCCTCTTCAGCCACGAAGCGGTCGCCGAGGTCGCCGTGATCGGGGTTCCCGATGACAAATGGGGCGAGACCGTCAAGGCCCTCGTGGTGCTCGCCGATGGCGCGGCAGCGACCGAACAGGAACTGATCGATCACTGCCGCGAGCACCTGGCGCACTTCAAGTGCCCCACCTCGGTCGAGGTACGGGCCGAACTGGCCCGCACCGCAACCGGCAAGCTTCAGAAGTTCAAACTTCGCGCGCCCTACTGGGAAGGGCTCGACCGCCAGGTCAACTAGGCGGCGTCGGCGATCTGCAGCTCGAAACCGCCGGTCACCCATGGGGTCCAGCCGCGATGCCGGGTGCGGAACTTGCCCTCACCGTCGAGGTACGCGGTGCCCGCGCCACGGGCCCGGAACGCCCCAGAACCTTCGGCGACGATCGTGAAGTCGCTGCCCTTCAGGCCAATCTGACCGCGAAAACCCTCGAGCGTGATGGTCGTGGTGCGAGTGAGTTCCTCGGCCCGATCACTTTCGGCGTTGTGGTTGCGCACGCGCACCCGCAGGTCGCCGGCGTGATCGGTGATCACGATGTCGCCGTCGATGCGCATGCCGAGGCGTCCGCCCATCGATACCTCCATCGTGCCCGTGCCGACCGCTGCCAGATAGCCGCGCCCGGAAATGGTCTGCAATCGATTGGAATCCCCCGATTCCTCGGCCACCTCCTGGGCGCTGGCGGTGGCGGGGACCAGGAGGAGAACGGCCAACAGGGCGACCAGGGCTGTGCTGATTGATGTGATGCGACGCATGGGAAGCATTCCTTTCGTTGTGGTTGTCCCCACGGTCCGACGGAGATGTAAGGATCCCGTGAGCAATCTGCGACGAGAGTGTCAAGAGCGTTCCCGATCCGGCCGTAGGTTGGAGGTATGACGTCGTCGCCCAACGGTGCTCGCGGGCTGCAGGTGCAGGTCGACGCCATCGATCACGAGATTGCCGCCGATCGGCTGTGGCAACTCGGCGCCAACGCGGTCGTGGCGTACCCCGACCACCTCCACGCCGGCTTCGACACGCTCGAGCAGGCCCAACGGGCCCGAGCCCAACTGCCCTGGCCGGCCACGGTCGATCCACCGGCCGATCCCGCGGCCTGGTACGAAGCCTGGAAGCCCCACGCGCCGATCGTCGAGCTCGAGCGACTCGTGATCCACCCGCCGTGGAAAGACCCACCGCCGCTCGACGGTCGACGGTCGATTTCGATCGATCCGGGCCTGGCGTTCGGCCACGGCGCACATCCGACCACTCGGCTACTGCTCGAGGCGCTCGAGCACCAGGTGCAGCCCGGCGACCGGGTGCTGGACGTGGGATGTGGGTCTGGCGTTCTGGCGTTGGCCGCAGCCGCACTGGGCGCGGCATCGGTGCTGGCGATTGACATCGACCCGATCGCGGTGGCCCAGACCCGTCAGAACGCGGCGGCCAATCAGTTCGACGTCATTGCGGCATCAACCCCCATCGAGTCCCTGCCGGGCAGCTACGACCTCGTCGTCGTGAACATGATTCAGTCCGAACTCGGTGCGGTTGCGGCGGACCTGCTTCGCCTCACCGGTCGAGCACTCCTGGTCAGCGGGTTACTCACCGGCCAGACCGTCCGAACCCTCCCCGAGCTCGTGACCATCGCCGAGCGCGATGGTTGGCAGGCGTGTCACGCCGACCGTTGACCCACGCTCCTCGACGCCGTCCCAGCCCCCTTGGCCCCGGGCGGTATCCTGGAACCATGAACACCATCGAACCCGGCGGCACCAGGGGCGGACTCGGCCTGTTTTTTGGCGGCATCGCCCTCACCGCGATCTCGTTCTGGTTCTTCATGGACTCGGTGAGGGTGAACAGCTACGGCAACGGGCTGATCTCGCGCGGGTTCGGCGGCTTTGGCGGCACCGGCAACATGGGCGTGATCTTCCTCCCGCTGCTGGTCGGCATCGGCGCACTGTTCTACGACGCCAGCAAGCGCTGGGCCTGGGTGATCTTCGGCGGCGGGCTGGTGCTGATCATCGTGGAGATCGTCAGCAAGTTGAACTTCTTCTTCGACCTGAAGCTCTCCCACTTCTTGCTCATGCTGGGCGGGTTCTCGGCCGGAATCGGCCTGATCCTGCGTTCGATCCGACCGGTGCCGGCCGAACCTCGGGAGCCCGATCACAAACTGCCGGAGCGCACGACGCCGTAGCCACCGGGCTCGCCCATCGATTGCCATGCCCGGCGCGATCGCGGCAAAGTGGTTGGATGCTGACCGAACTGACCGAAGCAATCCACCGCGGCGACGACGATCTCCCCTTTCTCGATACCGGCACCGGCACCTGGCTGAAGCTGTGCATGGTCGATCTCGGCGCCGGCTTGTGGGTGATCCGAAACCGCTTCGATGCGGGGGTGCAGGTGCAGAAGCACAAACACACCGGCGCGGTATTCGGCTTCACGCTGGCCGGTGCGTGGAAGTACGCCGAGTACGACTACGTCAACCGGGCCGGCTCGTTCCTGTTCGAGCCGGCCGGGTCGGAGCACACGCTCACCGTGCCGGCCGACAACACCGAGCAGACCGACGTCTGGTTCGCGATCTATGGCGCCAACCTCAACCTGGCCGCCGACGGCTCGATCGAATCGATCACCGACGCGGCCGGCATCCTGGCTGCCTACCGGGCGATGGCCGCGGCCGCTGGCCACCCGGACCCCGACGTCGTCGTGCGCTAGCCCGAAATTCTTGCCGAAAACCACGACTGCGATGGTTTTCGGCAAGAAGAACGGAAGGGTGAACCGTTGGGCGCAGCGAAGGTGTTGTTGTGGGAGGCCGGCGACACTGCGTACCGCCTGGAATCGGGCCTCAGCCTCGAGGTCACCCTTGCCCTCTTCTCCTGACGCAAGGTTCTCCTTAGAGCAGGGCACGAGCCAACAGCCGCACGCCCAACGCGATCAGGACCAGGCGGAAGACGACGGCGAGACGATCTTCGCTGATGCGGCCCAGCAGTCGAGCGCCAATCCAACTCCCGGCCACCACGCCGGCGACGCCGACGGCGATGACGTCGAGGTGATCCTGAATCGCAAAGCCCTGCAGCCCGAACGCCACCAACTTCGCGGCATGAGCGAAGATCTGGCTCGTGGCCGCGGTGGCGACGAAGGCCACGTGGGAGGCGGTCGCCGCCTTGAAGAAGGCCGCGGTGAATGGGCCGCTCGCGCCGACCGTCGTGTTCAGAAACCCGGAGAGCGCGCCGACGCCGATCAGCGCGTTGGGCGGGATCGTTCCGCTCCCCCGCCACGCCAGCCAGGCCGGTCGTAGCGCGTACATCAGAACGAACCCGCCGAGCAGCAGCCGAGTCGCATCCTCGGGCACGGAGCTGGCGACATAGGCCCCGAGCAGTGAGGCCGGCAGGAGCAGGATCGCGGCGCGTCCGACCACCGCCCACGCAATGTTCGAGCGCAGAAGGGCGGCCCGGGATCCGTTGGCCATGAGCTGGATGGCGCCCTGGATCGGCACGGCAGTGGTCGGCGCGAAGAACTGGGCGAGCACGCCGAGGAGGATCACCCCGCCGCCCAACCCCGCCACCGCGCTGAGCACCGCCGTCAACAGCGCTGCACCGCCGATGACAACAAGATCCATAGCTGAACCATACAAGTAAACTACAAGCGCACAAAACCAAGGAGGTCAGACTCGAAGTCGCCAGAAGGGGTCAGACGCCAAAACCGGCGCCACCGGATCGGTGCTCCACGAGACCGTTGGAGCTCAGAGTTCCTTCGAACTGACCAAGACGCCGTCGGCGTCGGCATAGATCCAGTCGCCGGGGTTCACGGCGACACCGCCGATCGAGATCCCCACGTTCTCTTGGCCTTCGCCGCGCTTCACGCTCTTGCGCGGGCACGTACCCAGGGCGACAACGCCAGTGTCCATCTGGTCGATCAGCGCAGAATCCCGAATGCAGCCGTTGACGACGATGCCCGACCACCCGTTGGCGATGGCCAGGTGAGCCAGGTTGTCGCCGACCAGAGCACACCGGTTCGAGCCACCCCCGTCGACGACCAGGACGGCTCCGTCGCCAGGGAATTCGAGCGCCCTGCGAACCAACGTGTTGTCCTCGAAGACCTGCAGGGTGCGGGCCTGCCCGGCGAAGTGAGGGCGCTGACCGAAGCAGCGCCACGGCAGGGGCACGACCTTGACGGCATCGCCGTGTTCATCACAGAGGTCGGCAGTCGCAAAATCCATAACGCTCATCTTCTCTACGTCGTTCCTTGGGCAGGACTTTAGACGCCGAAGGCGTCCCGGTAGTCGGAGCACGCGGCTCGGACTGCCTCGGCGCTCGACCCGAAGTCGGCCAGGTCATAGGCCACCCGCCCATATTTGCCCCGAGGGTGATCGACCATGAACCGCTCCATGTTGGCCCGCACGGCCGCGGTGAACGGTTGATCGGCGACCTCGTAGATCCGTTCGATCATGGCCACGTCGTCGACCATGAAGTCGTCGAAGCGCACGTCGATCACCCGGTCGGCCGGCACCAGGTCGCGCTGGTCGGCCGCGGCCTGGCACATCTCGGTGAGTCGCCCGACCCAGTACGGGCCGATCTCGTGCACCCGATCAGGCTCGCGGCTCATGCGGCCGGTGTATTGCACCATGGTGGCCATCGAGCCGGCGATCGCGGCCGGATCCCGGTGGGTGCGCACCACGACCGCGTCGGGGAACACGTTCATCAACGCCGCGTACTGCTCGACATGCTGTGGACTCTTCAGCAACCACCGATCACCCGCCGGGCGCAGCCAGCTGAGCGCCTTCAAGATGGTCTTCATGTACTCGTAGAACGGTGTCTGATCGTGCGCGACGTACCAAGCCTTCCACGACGGCATGATGGCCATCGTCTCGAACAACATCGTCGAGAAGCCGATCGCCAAGAGCTGGATCTCCTCGTGCACGTGATCGGCATACATGTCGTGCATCCGACGAAAGTGCGGCAGCGTGACGTTGAGGCCCGCCAGCGACTCCTCGGTTCGGGTGTACCGGGGGTCGACCTCGAAGGTCTGGCCCTGCTCGGCCAGCGGTGGCACCGGCTCGACGCTCTCCCAGTACGGCAACGTGCGCAGGCTCGGGTCGGCCGACATCAGGTTGTGCATGTGGGTCGTGCCGGTTCGACCCTGCCCGGCGATGACGATCGGCGCGGTGATCTCGACGTCGTGGATCTCCGGATGTCGCTTCAGGAGATCGGTGATCAAGGCCCGGTTGCGAGCCAGCCCGACCAGCGTCGACCAGTGGCTGAACCGGCCGAGCGAACTCAGGGCTCCTTCGGCGGCCATGGCCCCAACCAGCACGCCCATCGGTTCCTCGAAGTCACCGGCCCCGAAGTCGTCGAGACCGGTCTCCTCGGCGGCTTGGGCCAAGAGCCCTTCGGCGGTCCACGGGATCGCATCGGCCATCGGCGCAACCAGCTCGAAGGCCGCAGCGATGTCGTCGCTGTATCGCGGTTCGTTCAGGTCATCGATCCGGATGTCGGCTGGTCGTTCCACCATCACCGGAGTTTCGCGCACCGCTCCCCCGTCGGTCACAACTACGATCGACACGCCGATCGAGACGACGATCGAGACGACGACGCCGAGAGGCCACTAGCGAGCGCACGGAAGGCGGCTTGGGGCATGTCCCTCGCAAATGCGACGACCTCACCCGGGGACGCCGAACCTGAGCCGGGCGAGCCCGCCACAACCGCCGATGAGGCATCGCTTCCGCTCGGCGTGCTGATCCTCGTCGGCGCCCTTTTCTTCGGGGTCTTTCGGCAGGGCGCCTACCACGCGTGGCAGCTCGAGATCTTCAGCTACGCCGCCTTCGGAGCCGGCGCCTTGCTGCTGCTCAGCCAACGGCGGATGACCCTGGTCTCCGCCGCAGTCATCACCGCGCCGCTCTTTGCTTCCGCCGCGTTGAGCACCGCCTTGTCGTCCGACACGTCCGATGCCCGCTCGACATTCCTGGTGATCGGCCTGGTGGCGATCGGACTCGCGGCCGGATTCGCGGTGCCCCCGCAACGGAGACCGCTCGCGATCGATGCCGTTGTGCTCGTCGCGCTCGTGGTCGCGGCCACCGCGATCTGGGGTGTCGCGCACCACCAGCCGAAGTGGGGTCGGATCACCGAAGGTGTCTGGCGAGGCTCGAGTTCGTTGACCTACGCCAACGCCGCGGCCAGCCTGCTCGGCCCCATCGTGCTCTTGCTGCTGCGCCGCTTGGTCGACCGGCCGTCGATCGTGCTCACCATGGCCGCGACGTTCTGCACGATCGGATTCGCCAGCACCCAGAGCCGCGGCGGCGCACTGGCCGTCGTCGCCGTGGGCATCGTTCTGCTGCTACGAACCGGCTTCGGCGCCATCGCCCGGGTCGGGTTGCCGATCGCCGCCGGAACCGCAGTCGGCGCACCGGCTCTACTCGCGTTCGCGCCGACAACCGAACAAGCCCGTCCGTTCCTGGTACTGACGTTGGTCGCCACCGGATTGGCGATCAGCGCCGGCCTGGCCCTGAACGCCGACCGAATCCCGCGCCCGGGCCGGATACTCGCCGGGTTGGCCGTGATCGCCATCGTCGTGGCCGCGACGACCGGCTTGGCCGAACCGCTCACCGACCGCCTCACCCTGCGTTCGAGCACCACCGCCGGCGGACCCACCGAACAGGTGCGCTTCGGCGACCGGGGGCGGGAGTGGAAGGCCGGCTGGGACCAGTTCGTCGCCGCGCCGGTGGCCGGCAACGGACCCGGCGTCGTGAACCTGCGTTGGACCCAGGACGGCCGCAGCTACCGCGCCAACTTCGTGCACAACGAGTACCTCGAGTTCGCCGTCACCAACGGCGCCCTCGGCCTCGCAGCCTTGCTGGCGTCGGCGAGTCTGTTCGCGTGGCGCACACGCCGAGTCACCGGGCATGTCGTTTCCGGTTCCCGTTCCGGTCCGCCCGACCGCTGGGTGGCCGGCGCGGTGGCGTTCGCGGTCGGGGCCTTCGCACTGCACTCCGCCTTCGACTTCCTGTGGCACCTGCCGGCCCTGCCGGTGCTGTTCGCCTTCCTGGCCGGCGTGGCGACCTCCCGGCCGACTTGACCTCGACGCCGTAGCCGCGGCTACGGCCAGGTGCGATCCCCTACATCAGGGCCCCATCGAGCGTGAGGGTGCGACGAGCGAACTTCCATTCGCCGTCCACTCGCACGACCTCGTCTTGGTAGCGGCCGGTCTGGTGAATCGCCGGTTGGTCACCCGTCATGACGAAGGTCAGGTAGCACTGCATGGAGGCGGCGTCGCCGTCGCCCTCGACAAACACGTTGTTCACGACGTGACGACCCCCCTCCAGGACCTGCGGGAACATCACCGCATTGGCCGACAACTCCTCGCGGCCCGTCGCCGTCGTGAGGTCGACGATCTCGAACACCCCGTCGGGGGTGAACAGGTCGGCATAGGATTCGCCGTCGCCGCGATCGATGTGGTGGCAATACGCGCTGGCCAGATTCTGGATCGCAGCGACGTCGTCAGCGGACAAGGCCATGGGCCTTCCTTTCGGTCACAGGGTCGCCCCCGGTTGGTTGAATTCGAGGCGGTTGCCACAGGGATCGTGGGCAAAGGCCTGGCGGCCGGAACCGACCGCTACGGCATCGGTGACCTCCACCCCGCGTTGGCGAAGCTCGGCGATCGTCGCGTCGAGATCGGCGACCTCGAACGCGAAGTGCTGCCCCAGATCCTCAGGGGTCTGCGTCTCGATCAGGTGGATCTGCCGTCCGCCGATCTGCAACCACGCACCCCCGAACCCGAAATCGGGTCGGTCGTCGCGTTTGGCCAGACCCAGCGTGTCGACGTAGAACGCTTCGGCCGCGGCGTAGTCGTCGACGTTGATCGACACATGATGCAGATCGGAAACCAGCGGTTCGGTCATGGGCCAACCTTAGATCCAGCGGGGAGTCATCCCCATTCCGGCCCGGCGGCGCCGACCGTACGGTCGAACCATGCCGGTAGAACCGATGCGCTCAATCGGGCAGGAGCTCGAGATCGTCCGCGGTGACGAGACCGCTGATGAGCGCGTGCTGGACCAGGTTCTGTCGCCGATCCGACGCCATCGATCCGTCGCCCTTGCGCAGTCCCGCCA
>JABDJW010000205.1 GCA_013002375.1 Acidimicrobiales bacterium
GAGCTGGATGATGGCGCGACGATCGCGACCAAGACCATGGTGTGGGCCGCCGGCGTGCGGGCTCATCCGCTCGGCGAAGCGCTCGGGCTCGAGACCGCCCGCGCCGGACGAGTCGTGGTGGACGACACGCTGCAGGTGCCGGGCCGGCCCGAGATCTTCGTGCTCGGCGATCTGGCTGCCTCGTACGACGAGGACGGTGCGCTCCTGCCGCAGGTCGCGCCGGTGGCCATCCAGGGCGGCCAGCATGTGGCCCGGTCGATCGAGGCGCTCATCGGCGGCGCTGAGCCGTCGACGTTCCGCTACCGCGACAAGGGGTCGATGGCCACGATCGGTCGCCATTCCGCGGTGGTCGAGTTGCCCAACGGTCTGCGCTTCAGCGGCTTTCTCGGCTGGGTCGCCTGGCTCCTGCTGCATCTGATCATGCTGATCGGCTTCCGGAACCGAGCGAACGTGTTGGTCAACTGGGCGTGGAACTACCTCACTTACGACCGGGGCAGTCGGGTCATCGTCGACGACCAGCCCCAAGAGCTGTCGGGATGGCGATAGACCGGCGCCGGCGGCTCATTCGGTGAAATTGGCGTACTGCTGGAGGAGGCTCACCGCAGCGGCCGCATCGATCGGATCGTCGGGGCTCTCCACACCGCCGGCAAGCACGAAGACGCGACCGTCCGCCCGTTCCATGCGCCACGCCACCGCCACGATGCCCAGCTCGGATCCGCCCTTGTAGCGCAGGTCGGTCCACACCGATCGGTCGAACGGCATACCGGCAGTGTCGTTGATGCGGAGGATGTCAGCGACCGGTTCGAGGCCGGGGCGCTCCGCCAGTTCGGCCAGGTAGAGCTGCGTCCGGCAGAGGTCAACCGGCGTCGCGAACCATTCGAGATCGTGGTCGCGGGGCTGATCGACCCCGACGCCGTCGGCGTTGGTGAGCGGAAAGCTCTGCGGACCGCTGATCCAGGGCACGACCTCGTCGGTGAGGCGGTCGAGGATGGCGCGGCGTTCGTTGCGATCAGCCGCTCGGTAGTCGGTGCTGTTCGGGCCGTCGGGGCTGAACTTGATCATGAACAGATCGGCGGCGGACAGGAACGGAATGTTGAGGTCGGGTTCCTCGACGCCGCTCGGGGTCATCGCGGCCTCGACCCGTTCGCGGCCGAGTCGGAACAAGAGGTGATCGGTCGCGCTGTTGTCGGAGATCGAGATCATCAGTTCGGCGTAGCGCTGCAGGGTGACGTCGGTGCCCTCGGCCAGAGAGAAGATCTCGCCGTCGGGTGATGCCTTGTAGCGGTCTTGGACCGGGAACACTTCGTCCCAGCTCGCCTCGCCGGACTCGACCTGATGGGCGAGTTCGGCCAGGATCCACAGCTTGAAGGTCGAGCCGATCGGCATCGGCGTGTCGGCGTTGCGCTCGTGTACGGCGGCGCATCGCCCCTCGGTGATGTCGTAGAGCCCGACCCGGCTGATCGGCGCGAAGGCATCGAGTTCGGCTTCGAGTTCGGTGAGCGATCCGACCTGCTGCCAGCTGGTGACCGGCTGAAAGAGCAGCCCCTCGATCAGGTTCGGCGGCTCGGGGTTGAGGGTGAGGGTCACCGTGAGCGGGGGCACGCCGGGCGCCTCGATGCGGGCGGTGGCGTTGAACCCATCGATTTGCGATTGCGTCATGGTCCAAGGACCCGTTGCGCCTGTGTTGATCTGGGCCGGTACCGCCACGAGTTGGGTCGCGGGCACCTGCTGCAGGAACGCCGGGCTGAAGCGGGCCGCGACCACGTCGGGATCGTCGACGGGCTCGTTGAGGAAGTCGAGGACCCACTGCAGCGTCTCTTCGGTCGTGGCGGCGGCGTCACCGGGCGGGGCCAGGACCGTGCTGGTGCTGACGGTCGATGTGGGTGCTCCGCTCGACGTGGTCGGTGCGGCCGGCTCGGCGGACGAACTGCACGCGCCGGCCAGGAGCGCCGCCGCGAAGAGAGTGATCAGGCCTCCGCGCATACCGGCAATCGTACGGGGTCAGACCCCGCCGGGCCTTGTGGGGTCTGACCCCGATCGGCGTTTTGGGGTCTGACCCCATTTTGGGTTTTGGGGTCAGAGTAAACCTGGGGTTGAGGGTTTGGGTCCGACCGTCCACGGGGGAAGGGGTCTGACCCGTCGAGGTGCGCGATGATGCGGCAATGAAAGCTGGGATCACGTACTTTCCGACCGCGACGGCGATTTCGCCCGGTGAACTGGCTTCGGCCATGGAGCAGCGGGGTTTCGAATCGCTCTGGGTGGCCGAACACAGCCACATTCCGGCGTCGCGGCAAACGCCCTGGCCCGGCGGCGCCGAGCTGCCGCAGATGTACTACGAAACCTACGATCCGTTCGTGGCCCTGATGGCGGCCGCCGCGGCGACGACAACGCTCAAGCTCGGTACCGGCATCTGTCTGGTGCCGCAACGCGATCCCATCCACACGGCCAAGCAGGTCGCCAGTCTCGATCAACTCAGCCGTGGTCGGTTCCTGTTCGGCATCGGTGCCGGCTGGAACGAAGAGGAGATGCGCAACCATGGCACCGAACCCCAGGGTCGGTTCAAGCTGATGCGGGAGAAGATCGCAGCGATGAAGGCGATCTGGGCCGACAACCCGGCTGAATATCACGGTGATCTGGTTGACTTCGACTCCATTTACATGCTGCCCAAGCCACTCCAGAGCCCGCATCCGCCGATTCACGTCGGCGGCAGCTACCCCGGTGGGGCCCGACGGGCGGCGCAATGGGGCGACGGCTGGATTCCGATCGGCGCTCGGCTCGATGGCGATCTCGGTGCCATGATCGCGGAGATGCGCCAGGTCGCCGCCGACGCGGGCCGCGATCCGGCTGCGATCGAGGTGACGATGTACGCGCCCCCCGAGGATGCCGCCACGTTGCAGGGTTTTGCCGAGGCCGGCGTCGACCGGGTGGTGTTCGGCATGGCACCGGTGCCGTCCGGGCCGGCCATCGAATCGATCGAACGGTCGATGGACGCGTTCACCGAGGCCGGGGTGCGGTAATTGGACGCCGGCGCGACCATTCGCTTCGCCACGCCCGACGACGCCGAGACGATCCACGACTTCATCGTCGGCCTGGCGATCTACGAGAAGGAACCTGATGCGGTCGAGGCCACGCCCGAATCGTTGCGCGAGCAGCTCGCAGCCGCGACACCGCCATTCGAGTGTTTGATCCTCGAGACGGAGACCGAGGCCGACGACGGCCCGGAGGCCCGGGGCTTTGCGCTGTTCTTCCACAACTACTCCACGTGGCGGGGCAAGGCCGGCCTGTACCTCGAGGATCTGTATGTGCCGGAGGAGTATCGGGGCGCCGGCCATGGGCGCCAGCTGCTCGCTTCGCTCGCGGCCATTGCGGTTGAGCGGGGCTGTGCCCGGCTCGAATGGCAAGTCCTCGATTGGAACGCGCCGGCGATCGGGTTCTACGAGTCTCTCGGCGCCGAGGTGCAGCGAGATTGGCTGCCCTGCCGCCTCACCGACCAACCGCTGGTCAACCTGGCCGCCACCTCCCGGTAACCACTCGATCCGGGATGTGGGGTCAGACCCCAAATCGGCTTTGGGGGTCTGACCCCAATCCGGCTTTCGGGGTCTGACCCCTTTTCCCAAAAAGGGGTCAGACCCGGTCCCCGGTCCCCCGGGTCTGCGGCCCTGCCCGCAAACGCTAGGCGTGGAAGGGCTGGATGCGGTGGTGGGAGGCCATCGCCGAGCCGGGCGGGCCGAGGACCATCTGGGCCCGGAGATTGCGCTTGTGGAACAGCTCGATCAGCTCGCGATCGTGGGTGCCGCCGTCGGCCATCACGAACGCCTCCAGCGCGGCATCACCCGCGGCCCAATTGGAGGGCCGGGTGCCGAGCAGGCCCTCGAGGTCGTCGAGATCGGCCTGATCGAGCTCTTGGCCGATCTCGTCGGCCCGCTGCGCGTGACGGGCGAGCCGGAACGCGACCCGCAGGTCATAGCGGAGGTAGTCGTCGTCGACGTCGACCGACCGGAGCTTGCTCACCAGCTGTTGATGGGCAACGGCGGCGCGAGATCGAACCGGCTGGGGCATCTCGACGGTGGGTAGGTCCATGCCGTAGTACTCGGCGAGGGCCTCGGTCGAGAACAGATCAGTCTCGCGGCACCACTGGAGGTTGGTCATGAGATCGCTCTCCGGCGGCGGGTCGTGCAGCGTCGAGCTGAACGCCAACCGGTTGCTGAGTGTGAAGGCGAAGTAGTGCTTCTTCACCGCATCGAGATCGATCGGC
>JABDJW010000247.1 GCA_013002375.1 Acidimicrobiales bacterium
CGTCGACGGTCACTTGATCGGCGCCGAGTCGGGCGGTGCAGCGCACGATCAGGCCGGCCTCGCGCGGGATCTCGTCGGGGCACGAGACATCGGTGACGTCGGCAGCCACCTCGGGCGAGACCGCCGCCGGAATCAACCCGACGATGACCTCGCCGTCGAGGGTCGACGCCGATGCACACGCACCGGCGAACAACAGGGCGGCGAGCAACGATGGACCGACCGGCTTCACCGGGCGACCCCGGAAACGATGGCCACCTGCGCGGCGTGGTAGGTGACGTGCACCGCCGTGCGGCCGCCGACGGCCGGGCCGACGAACCGACCCCAGCCGAGCAGCGCGTCGGAGGCCAGGAAGAGCAGACCACCCACCGCCAGCAGAACCGACGTGGTGCCGATTCCGAATGCGGCCATGGCCCCCAAGGCGCCCATGTACAGCACCACCGCGGTAGCCAACCCGGTGCCGTGTCTGGCCCGTGCCGCGGCGGCCACCCGTCGGCCGATCAGCGCGGTCAAGAGGCCGACCACCACCGCGCCGGCGAGCAACCACCCGGTGCTCTGCCCCTCGGCGATGTAGGCGATGACGTAGGCGATGTGCGCGATCAGGAACGCAGCCAGCCCGACCTCGAACAGCCGATCGGATTCGAGCAACGCGACATCGCCGATCAGACTGAACACCAGGCCGACGGCGATCGCCCACCAGTAGCCGCTCTCGAGCTGGCCACCGGCAGCATGGGCAACGAAGATCAGGATCAGCACCGCAGGCTTGGCCAGCCGCTCGATCGATTTCGAGTCGGTGAAGACCGCATACCAATCGACGAACGCCACGGCGACGGCGACGGCCAGCAGCGCGATCACGAGGCGTCGCGAGCGATCGCCAGCGCATCGGGGAACGACATGCCCTCGGCAATACGGGTGCGGTACTGCATGACGTGGCGGGGTCGGTTCATGCCGAACACCCCCACCAACCGTCCCGCTCGGCCGTACAGGATGGCAAAACGGCGTTCCTCGACGCTGCCGGTGATGAGTTCAGCGTCGTCGTCGGGCCCGGCCCGACCGGCGAGCTGGATCTTGCAGTCGAATTGATCGGACCAGAACCACGGTGCCGGCGTGAACGGTTCGGCTTCGGTCTCGCTCACGAACAGGCGGCGGGCCGCAACCGCTCCTTGCTCGACCGCGTTGTCCCAGTGCTCGACTCGCATCGTCTCGCCGAACAACTCGTTGGGCCACCGGGCGACATCTCCGGCCGCCGTGATGTCGGGGGCCGCCAGACAGGTTGCGTCGCAGACCACGCCATCATCGATCGTGAGGCCGGAACCCTCGAGCCATTCGGTGTTGGGGATGACCCCGATTCCGATCACGACGACTTCGGCGTCGATCGTGGTGCCGTCGGCCAGCCGCACGCCCGACACGCGATCGGTGCCGAGCAGGGCCTCGACCTGCACGCCGCATCGGACGTCGACGCCGCGTTCGCGATGGATTTCGGCCATCAACGCGCCGAGCTCGTCGCCGAGTACCCGACCCATCGGCTGGGGCAGACCTTCGAGCATGGTGACTTCGAGACCGCGTTCGCGAGCAGTGGCCGCCACCTCGGCGCCGATGAACCCCGCGCCGATCACGACAACGCGAGCGGGTTGGGCCTCGAGATCGGCCCGCAGGGCCAGGCAATCATCGAGGGTGCGGAGTACGTGGACGCCGGTCAGCTCCCCAGCCCCCGGCAGGCTGCGGGCCCTGGCCCCGGTGGCGATCAGCAGACCGTCGTAGCCGACGTTGCTGCCGTCGTCGAGCGCGACCGTACGAGCCTGCTGGTCGAGCGCGGTGGCCCGCACACCGAGCCGCAGATCGAGTTCGAGTTCGGCCAGTTTGTCGGCAGCGACCAAGGCGGTGCGACCGGCGTCCCATTCGCCCGCCAAGAGCTGCTTGGACAGCGGTGGCCGATCGTACGGCTCATGGGGCTCGTCGCCCACGAGAGTGAGTCGGCCGGCAAATCCATCGCGCCGAAGGCGTTGCGCCGCCCGGATGCCGGCCAGGGACGCGCCGACCACAACGACTGATTCGCGCGAGATCGAGCCGTAGTCCATGGTGTTCGAACGTCCCCCTCGGGAAGGCCGGCCGGCGCGGTCGGCCCGGTGGTGTCAGTCCTCGATCGAGATGGCCTGCTTGGGGCAGCGCTGCACCGACTCTTCCATCTTCTCGCGAAGTTCGTCGCCGGGATTCTCGTTCAGCACGTACAGGAAATCATCGTCGCGTACTTCGAAGACCTCCGGAGCGATCTGCATGCAGATGGCGTTGCTTTCGCACAGGTCGTAGTCGACAACGATTTTCATTTGGATTTCCTTTCAGCAGCCAACCCTGTTGGTGGCACCGCTGCCACCCTAGCTCGACCCGCCCCGAACCGGCAGAACGAGCGACGCCTCGTCGTGGCGGGCGGGCTCGGCCACGACGCGATCTTCGGCGCGGCCGGAGACGACTACCTCGACGGACAAGGCGGCCGGGGCAACGACGCACTGAACGGCGGCGCTGGCTTCGACATCTGCGATGGCGGCCCGGGCATCGACGGCGGGGCCGCGTGCGAGCGCCGAATCGGCATCCCGTAACCATCCGGCGAGCGGGCGGCAACGCCCTGAACTGGGAAAATGAGCTGAATTGCCTACGCCGAGGCCTTGTTTGGTCGATGGGGACAACACACACTTGTAGGTACCTTCCCCCAGTGAAAGCACCCTCGATATGAAGAAATCTGCCGCACTCTCCGTGGTGGCTCTTGCGTCGTCACTTCTCGCGCTTCCCGGCGCAGCCCAAGCACAGATTCTCTGTGCCGGCCAGGTCCCGACCCTGACCGGAACCCCCGGCGCTGATCAACTCACCGGCACCGATGGCGTCGACGTGATCGTCGGCCTCGGTGGCAACGACATCATCATCGGCCTCGGCGGCAACGACTTCTTGTGCGGCGGCGACGGCATTGACACCATCCACGGTGGTGACGGCAACGACATCGTTTCCGGCGACCGTGACGCCGACGTACTGTCCGGCGATGCCGGCGACGACATCGTGCGCGGCGGCCTCGGCCACGACGAGATGAGCGGCGGCATCGGCAACGACAAGCTGAGCGGCTCCGACGGCCATGACACCATCAACGGCGACGACGGCGACGACACCATCTTGGCCGGCATCGGCTTCGACACCGTGATGGGCGGCGCCGGAAACGACACCATCGAAGGCGCCAGTGAGGCCGATTGGATCGACGGCGGCGACGGCGACGACTTCGTGAACGCCGGTGGCGGCGACGACACCGTCTACGGCGGTCTCGGTAACGACATCCTGCGCGGCGGCGCCAACGGCGACGACGTGATCTACGGCGGCGACGGCGACGACAACATCGCATCCGGCAATGGCAACGACACGGTCGAGGGCGGCGACGGCCACGACTTCATCCGGGCCGGCACCGGCGACGACACCGTCCATGGCGGCAAGGGCTGGGACTTCATCGACGGCGACTTCGGCGACGACATGCTCTTCGGCGAGCAGGGCGTCGACCAGATCAACGGCGCCCCCGGAGCCGACTACATCGATGGCGGCGGCAGCAACGACAAGCTGTGGGGCGGCAACGAAGCCGACACGATCATGGGTGGCAACGGCGACGACAAGATCTACGCCGGCCCCTCCGATGACACCGTTGACGGCGGCAATGGCAACGACGAGATGTACGGCTACACCGGCCACGACTTGATGTACGGCTCCGACGGCGACGACTACATCTGGGGCCAGGGCGGCCCGGATGAGATCTACGGTGGCGACGGCAACGACGTCATCCAGGGTGGTGCCGGCAAGGACGACATCTTCGGCGATGCCGGCGACGACTACCTGAACGGCAACGGCCGCGACGACAGCTGCGACGGAGGTACCGAAATCGACACCGGCGTCGCCTGCGAACTCTCGATCAACATCGAGTTGTAATACCCGATCCCCGAGCCCAACGTGCCCGACCCGGGCCCGATCGTCAGCCCCGCTGGCGATCGGGCCCGGTCGGTTTTCCGGCCCGTCGCCATCCCCAGATCACCGCAGCCCCCGAACTGGTTGGAAATCCCATGCAATAGTGTCGATTCTTCCAACCAGTTCACCGCGACAACCGAACTGGTTGGAGATTCCACGCGATAGTGTCGATTTTTCCAACCAGTTCGGAGTGGGTGGATTCAGGTCGTACTCGCTCGGGTGACCCAGAACGCGACCGGGAAACCGAGGGCGGAGCGGGAGCGGGGCAACCCTTCGGGTTCCGCCGAGTTGCTCGCCGGCGCTCACAACGTCGCACTCGCCGTCTCCGACGCAGCCGCAGAGCCGCCGAGGAGCGCTAGCGACGAACCGCGAGTGCGGGAGGAGCGAAGCTCCGGGAAAAACCGCCTACGGCTTCTCGGCGCCGACGACCCACATGGCGTAGTACTGAGCGGCACCACCGTAGGCGTGGCCGAACGCCTTGGTGGCGCCGTCGACCTGATGGTCGCCGGCCAGGCCCCGGACCTGGAGGGCGGCTTCGGCGAAGCGGATCATGCCCGACGCGCCGATCGGGTTCGACGACAAGACGCCGCCCGACGCGTTCACCGGTAGGTCGCCGCCGTCGAGCGATGTCGCGCCCTGCTCGACCAGCTTCCAGCCGTCGCCCTTGGCGCAGAAGCCGAGGCTCTCGAGCCACATCGGCTCGTACCACGAGAACGGGACGTAGATCTCGGCCGCGTCGATTTCTTCGCGGGGATTGGTGATGCCCGCTTGGGCAAAGACGTCGGCTGCGCATTCTTCGCTGGCGCGCGGGCTGACCATCTCGCGGCCCGGGAAGTTGCCGCTCTCGGATCGCATCGCGGCGCCGTGCACCCACGCCGGACGCCGGCCGGTATCGGCGGCCACTTGCTCGGCCACCGACTCGCTGGCCAGCACCATCGCGGCGGCACCATCGGAGCTCGGGCAGGTTTCGCTGTAGCGAATGGGGTCCCACAGCATCGGCGCCTCGACCACTTGGTCGAAGGTGAGATCGGGCTGCTGAAGGTGCGCCAACGGGTTCTTCAGCGCGTGCTGGCGATCCTTGAACGCCACCATGCAGCCGATGAGTTCGGGGGCACCGCTCTGCGCGATGTAGCGCCGGATGATCGGCGAGAAGTAGCCGCCGGCACCGGCGTTGACCGCGGTCGAGAAGGGTTGGGGCAATGACAACGCCCACATGGCATTGGACTCGCTCTGCTTCTCGTAGCCGATGGTGAGGACCCGGTCGTGCTGCCCCGACTGAACAAGACTGGTGGCGACGAGCGAGGTGGACCCACCGACGGAGCCGGCGGTGTGGACCCGCAGGATCGGCTTGCCCACCGCACCGATGGCCTCGGCCAGGCCGAGCTCGGGCATCATGACGCCCTCGAAGAAATCGGGCGCTTTGCCGATCACGACGGCGTCGATGTCGCTCCAGGTCATGCCGGCGTCGGCCAGCGCGCCGAGCGCAGCCTCGCGGAGCAAGCCCGGAATCGAGACGTCGCCCCGGGTGGCCTGATAGTTGGTCTGCCCAACGCCGACGACGGCGGTTCGTTGCTTGGCCATTACTTCGCCTCCAGCACGCACGCGAGATTCTGTTGCAGCAGCGGTCCCGAACTGGCGTGAGCCAACCCGCGGTCGACGTCGCCGTTGTGGATCTGCGAGGCCACTTTGGCGATGTTCATCAGACCGGCCGCCATCATCGTGTGGCCGTTCAAGGTGCCCCCCGATGGATTGATCGAGACGTCGGCGCCGAGCCCGAAGGCTTCGGTCAGGAGCGGCGCGGTGTAGGTGAAGGGTGCGTCGAGTTCGGCCACGTCGACCTTGCCGTTGCTGATGCCGGCTTTCTGGCCGGCCAGCGCGGCCGACGGAATCGACGTGAGGTCTCGAGCACCGATCGTGTGCGGATCGATGCGGTGGTCGAGCCCGGTGATCCAGGCCGGCCGGT
>JABDJW010000248.1 GCA_013002375.1 Acidimicrobiales bacterium
GCTGTAGATGGGCAGGATGGCCGAGCCCAGCTCCATCGTCTCGGTCTTGGCCGCGAGGTACCCCAAGATGCTGACCGCGTCGAAGCTGTAGAGCTCGGCGACCCAGCCGACATCGATGCCGGCCCGCTCGAGATCGGCCGCTTCTTCGGCTGCGGCCCGCGGGTCGCCGGAGTAGTTCAGTGTCATCGACAGCTTCATTGCATCCCTCAAAGTCTTGTCAGTATTGCTGACAATAGTTGATTGGCCCTAGGGTCGAGCCAGTTGAACACAGACTATGGGGAGCAGGCCATGAAGACCTACGGCGAATGGAACGGCAAGATCGGCAAGACCCTCGCCGAATCCGAACCGGATTTCGAGGTTGCGCCGCACCCGGGCGAGGACGCGCCCAACGTGGTCGTGGTGTTGCTCGACGACCTGGGCTTCAGCCAGTTCGGCTGCTACGGCAGCGATATCGCGACCCCGAACGTGGATGCCCTGGCGGCCGCCGGGCTTCGGTACACCAACTTCCACGTCACCCCGCTCTGCTCACCGACGCGGGCGGCGCTGCTGACCGGCCGTAACCACCACACCGTTGGTATGCGGGCCGTATCCAACTTCAATACCGGCTTCCCCCACATGACCGGACACATCTCGAATCACGCGGCCACCGTCGCCGAGGTCTTGCACGACGAGGGGTACGCCACCTTTGCCATTGGCAAATGGCACCTCGCCCCGATGGAGCAGTGCTCGGCGGCCGGTCCGTTCGATCAGTGGCCGCTGCAACGCGGCTTCGACCGCTTCTACGGCTTCCTCGATGGCGAGACCGATCAGTTCAGTCCGTCGCTCACCTACGACAACCACCACATCGAGCCGCCGGCCACCGCGGACGAGGGGTATCACGTCTCCGAGGACCTGATCGACAGGGCGATCGAGTTCGTCCATGACACCAAGTCGGTGCGACCCGACAAGCCGTTCTTCCTCTACGTGGCATTTGGTGCGACGCACGCTCCCCACCAGGCGCCGGAGCAGTACCTCCAGAAGTACCGCGGCAAATACGACGAAGGCTGGGACGTCGTGCGGCAGCGTTGGTTCGAGCGGCAGATCGAGCTCGGCGTCACGACACCGGACACCCAGCTGGCCCCACGCAACCCCGGTGTCGACGCGTGGGACGACCTGCCCGAGAACCAGCAGCTCCTCGCCTGTCGGCTCCAGGAGGCCTTCGCCGCCTTCCTCGACCACACCGACGCCCAGATCGGCCGTCTGGTCGACGACCTGCGCGACATGGGCGAGCTCGACAACACCATCGTGATGATCCTGGGCGACAACGGCGCATCGCAGGAGGGCGGCCCGTTCGGCGTTCTGCACGAGATGAAGTTCTTCAACGGCATCCTCGAGACGCCCGACGAAGCGGTGAAGCACCTCGACGAGATCGGTGGCCCGCATTCCCACACCAACTACCCGTGGGGCTGGGCCCAGGTCGGCAACACGCCGTTCAAGTGGTACAAGCAGAACACCCACGAGGGCGGCGTGCACGTGCCGCTGGTGGTGCACTGGCCCGAAGGCATCGACGACCCCGGCGGGTTGCGGCGCCAGTTCCATCACGTCAACGATGTCGCGGCCACGGTCTATGACGTGATCGGAATCGAGGCACCGGCGAAGCGCCGGGGGCTCGAGCAGATCCCGGTGAGCGGAGTTTCGATGAAGTACTCCCTGGCCGAGGCGGACGCTCCGACCGCGAAGCAGATCCAGTACTTCGAGATGGCCGGGCATCGAGGTCTGTGGCACGACGGGTGGAAGGCGGTGACCCGCCACACGCAGGGCGTGCCGTTCGACGAGGACCAATGGGAGCTCTACCACGTCGCCGTCGATCCGTCGGAGTGCAACGACCTGGCCGAGGAAATGCCCGACAAGCTGCAGGAGCTGATCGACCGGTGGTGGCAGGAGGCCGAGGAACAGGGCGTGCTGCCGCTCGACGAGCGCATGCTCGAGCTGTTCGGGGCGCGGTTCCGCGAGAACTCTCCGCATCCGCCCGACATGAAGTACGTCTACAAACCCCCGGTGTCGATGCTGCCGATGCAGGCCGGGGCGCCGATGGGCGGCCGCAGTTGGCGGCTCACCGGCCGGGTCGACGGTGTAGCCGACGGCGTGTTGTTCGCCACCGGCACCGAGAACTCGGGCATTGCGTTCTTCGTGAAGGACGGGCACCTCGTGCTCGACTACAACGCGTTCGACGATCATTCGATCACCCGGTCGTCCGCGGCGATCCCGGCCGATGCTGCGGAGCTGAGCGCCGAGTTCATCCGGGTCTCGGGCCGGAAGGGAATCGTGCGGCTGCTGGCCGATGGTGAGGCGGTCGGTGCCGGCGAGATCCCATGGGTCATGGGCACGATCTCGTCGGTCGGCGCATCGGTGGCCCGCGACATGGGTTCGCCGGTCAGCCGGGAGTATTCGGGGGACTTTCCCTACGGCGCCCGTCTACGCGAACTCGAGGTCCAGCTCCTGTCGCGCCCGGACGCGGAGGCCATGGAAGCCGAGATGCGGGCCGAACTCAGCCGCCAGTAGGGCGACGACGGGTGCGCTAACCGAGCAGCTCGAAACCGGGGGCGACGTCGAGGCCGAACAGCTCCTGGAACCGGGCCGCGTACTCGGCGTCGTCTTCGAAGGTCCCGAGCTCGACCCAGGCTTCGTCGGTGATCTCGGCGCGACGAGTGGTGAGTTCGGGTCCGCCCCAGCCGCAGCTCCATCGGAGCTTGGGCTCGTCGGTGGTGACCGCCTCGTGGATGACCGCGGCGACATCGGCCGGATCGCCGGGCGAAGTCAGCCCGGCCGCGTACATCGCGAACATGCGACGGTTGGCCGCCTCGTAGGCGCCGGTTGCGTTCGGGGCGTCCTGGTTCTTGGCCATGATCGCGGTCTTGACGATCCCGGGTTCGAGGATCACCACCCGGATGCCCTGGGGGGCCAGCTCGAGGGCCAGCTCCTCGCTCAATCCCTCGAGGGCCCACTTCGAGGCGACGTAGGCGGCCTGACCGATGGCGCCGATCCGGCCAGCCACTGACGAGACGTTGACGATGCACCCCGAGCCCTGGGCGCGCATCGCCGGTGCTGCCGCCTGGACCCAGCGGACGACGCCGAGGAGGTTGGCATCCATCACCTGCTCGTAGGCCTCGATCGGGGTCTCCTCGACCGTGCCGTTGCTGCCGACACCGGCGTTGTTGACCAGCACGTCGATCCGGCCCGCAGCGTCGAGCACCTCGGCACACGCGGCTTGCACCGACGCGGTGTCGGTGACGTCGCACACGATCGGGTGCACCGAGACCCCGACGGCCTCGGCCATCGCGGCCAGCTTGGTGCCTTTGTCGAGGTTGCGCATCGTGCCGTAGACCGTCCACCCCCGGGCGGCCAGCTCGACGGCGGTGGCCCGCCCGATCCCCGAATTGCTGCCGGTCACCACTGCGATCGTCATGGCCGGAGCCTAGGACACCGACCTCACCGGCCGGGCGGAGAACGGCGCGCCGCAGGTCAGGCCGATGCGGTGATGAAGTTGCGGATCGAACCGTAGCCCCGTGCCGGGTCGTCGCGAAAGACCCCATGCCCACAGCCGTCGAACACTTCCAGTGTGCCGATGTGGTCGGGAAGGGCGGCGAGGATGTCGTGGTGACAGGCGACCGGCGTGATCGGATCTTCGGTGCCGGCCATGACGAGGGTGGGGCACTGCACCCGGGCGAGGTCGGCCCGGAAGTCCATGCTGTCGCTCGGGTCGAATGCGAACAGGACGTCGAGGTTGAAGGCGACCCGTGCGTTGGCATCGGGGTGGGGGGCAACCTGGCCGTAGAGCGGCATGCAGATCTCCATGTACGGGCCGAGAGCGGCGGGCTGGTCGTCTCCGGTCCAAAACGCTTCGGCCACCTCGCGAGCCTCGGTGCCGCCCAGGCGCTCGAACTCGGCCAGGATGCGATCGATGCGCATCTTGGCGCTCGTGCTCGACAAGATGAGTTTGGCCGGGTGGTCGGGGTGGCGGGTGGCGTAGCTCATCGCCACGAAGCCGCCGAAGGACTGCCCGAGGACGATCGGCTTCTCGATGCCGAGCACCTCGCAGAAGGCCCGCACGTCGTCGCCCCAGTCGGCCAGATTCCACGTGGATGGGTCGGCGCGGTCGCTGCGCCCTTGGCCCCGATGGTCGAGATAGATGATCTGGGCGACGTCCGTGAGTTCGGAGAAGCCGGGCTTGAACCCGCTGTGATCGAACCCGGGGCCGCCGTGCAGTAGGAGCAGCGTTGGTTTCTCTCGCATCGCGGGGCCGTCGGGCACGAGGCCGGCGCCCTCGACGTCGAAGTAGAGCTCGGTGTCGCGAACCTTGATTCTCATGTCGGCTCGATGTCGTCGATCGCCCGCCACGGATGCAGCACCTCGCCGCGATCGAGGTCGTAGGTCCAGTAGTGACCGCCTTGGTGGCCCGCCGGTGTCGCCGGCTGATCGTGGGTGGCGTCGATCTCGAACCCCGCGAGCCGGCAGAACAACAGGGTGCCGACCCCACCATGGCCGACGATGGCAGTGTCGCTCGAGTGCGACACAGCGGGAACGAGCAGGTCGCTCACCGCGGCCAGGATGCGGGCCTGGGCATCGACGGCTCGCTCCCAGCCGTGCACCGAGACGTATGGTTCGGCGAAGAAGCGGGCCGCCAGTTCGTCGTGGCGCTCGGCCGGCACGTAGCCGGTCGCGCTTCGGTCGGTCTCGCCGGTCTGCGGCCGGGCTTCGGGCTCCAGGCGGAGATGGGCGGCAAGCACCGCAGCGGTTTGGATCGCCTTGGTCTCCGCGCTGCACACAATACGCCCGATGTCAGCCACCCAGGGCTGAACGAGCATGGCGCGTGCCCGGCCGAGGCCGACCTCGCTCAGTGACCATCGCGGAACGGGCACGTCGGGGTCGATCACCACGTTGGGATGGGAGATGTAGCGAACGAGCGGCACCCGTCGAGTCTGTCAGTCCTGGGTGTAGCGCGCCGCGTGCATGGCCGGTCCTTCGGCGACCGACGTGAATTCGCCGACGAAGACCACGTCGGTGGCGGTGATCACAACGTCGGTCACGCCGACCGTGGTGTTCGGGTCGGGCAGCCAGCCGGTGTCGACCAACCCGGTGGCCAGATCGATGCCCTGGACCGCGCCGACCTCGGTGCCGTTGACGAAGTTGTGATCGCCGGTCACCACGAGCTCGGTGCCGTTGTTGTCGATCGCACAGGCCCGCAGACCGCGACCGATCGACGGTAGCCAGGTGAGGTCGGCGGCCCCGGTCGCGGGGTCGAATCGGCCGACGTTTCGCTGGTTCTCCTCGTCGCCGATGCCTTCGGTTTCCCACCAGTCGCCACAGAGATAGATCTTGCCCCCGTGCTCGACGATCGATTCGACCTGCACCATCGGGTCGGCCGGGTTGGTGTCGGTGAGATCGGGGTCGAACGGCTGGACGGCTGCGCTCGCCGGATCGAGCCGGGCAACACTCGATCGGCTCGTGCCGTTGACGGTGTCGAACATGCCACCGATCAGCACGTCGCCCGAGCGGTGGATCGTGATGGCCTGCACGTTCTCCCAGCCGGTCGAATTCTCCACGTCGACCACGAACCCGGGGTCGATCGATCCGTCGACTTCGCTCAATCGGACCAGCCGTTTGACCGGCGTGCCGTCGACGATGGTGATGTTGCCGCCGACGAGCACGCCGGAGAGATGCACCGCGACCGCCCGGACCGAGCCCACGATCTGAGGGCGCCAGTTCGGGTCGACCAGGCCGGTGGTGACATCGACGCGGGCGGCCCGGCTGTAGAGATCGCCATCGATCGTCGTCATGTAGTCCCCGACCACGTACAGCCAGTTGCCGCTGATCGCCATGGCATCGATCGGTCCGCCCAGCCCGGGCGCGAAGGTCGGGTCGAGGCTCCCGTCGGCCAGACAGCGCGCGACGTCGGTGCTGCCGACGTAGTACGCCGAACCATCCCAGACCACCGCGCCGGCCGGGGTGACCAGGGAACAGAACGCGGCGGGACGATAGAGGGGGGCCTCGAACGCGCCGAGGTCGCAGTTGACGTCTTGGCGTCGGGTGCGGTGATGCTGATCAACCGCGTGGGTGGTGCCGCATCCCACCGCGCCCTCGGGCACGAGATCCTGGATCGGTGAGCCGACGCCGGGGCGATACCCGGGAAAACCGCCGCCGGGAGCGGGGGTCGCCGGCTCGAGCGCCGGTGCACTGCCGGGAACGTCGGTCGGCGCGGCGAAGCCGCACGAGTTGTCGCTGTCGGCGTTGTAGCCATTGCTGAACGTCGCATTCGCGCAGTCGGCACCGCTGATCTGGTCGGCAACGATCGATGCCTGAGCCACGACTATCGCGTTGCCCTTGACGCCGCCGTTCTGGTTCTTCGTGACGGTGGTGAACGTCAGGGTGAGCAGACCGGCGCGGGCCCGTACGCCGCCGCCGGTGTTGTCGCTGATCGTCGAGTTCGTCACCAGCGCGACGCCTTCGTTGTCGAGGCCTCCGCCGGTTGCTGCGGTGTTGTGATGCAGGCTCGAGTGTTCGAGCGCGACGTAGCCGGTGAGCACCCGGATCGCGCCGCCTCCGGCGCTCGCGGTGTTGTCGTGGGCGTCGACTTCTGCGACCAGCGTTCCGCTGCCGGCCCGCACGGCTCCGCCGGCGCCCTGTACGTCACCGCCGGTGAGCTCGAGCCGGCGAAGCTGGTGTTGGTCGCCGCCATGAATGTCGATGATGCGATCACCGAGCCCGCTGGCATCGATGGTGGCGCCATAGGCGGCGACAAGATAGGTGGAATCGAGGAAATCGAGATCGCCCGTCGCGCCGGCGTCCTCGTCGGCGCCGACCAGGGTCAGCGAGTAGGTGCCCGAGAGAAGCTGGATCTCGTCGATGCCGGGAGTGGCGTTGCCCTCCATGACCGCGGCACGGAGGCTGCATGCGCCGGCCGCGTCGGCGCAGGTGCCGTCGCCGGGGGCGATATCGACCGAATCGCTGAAGATGGTCGTGGTGGTGATGGTGTCGGCAGCGGGTTGGCAGGCGACCAACACGAACAAACCGGCCAGCAACAAGGCCAGCCGGGTACCCCGACTCCGAATCATGGAGTCCGAGGGTACGGGCACGGACCCAAAACCTCCTGATCGGTCAGGCCAGAGTGTGAAAGCCAGAGTGTGAAAGGTCAGGTCGCGACGGCTGGCGGGGTGGGCTTCTCGATGCGCACGTGCTCGAAGATGAGGGCGACGAGCAGTACGGCGTCGACTGCGAACAGCAGGGCCACGCCATCCCACGAGCGCCCGATGGTGACGATGGCCGCGATGGCAATGGAGGCCGCGAACCGCTCGCGGGCCAGGACGCGATGGGCCCGGCCGACGGAGGCGGCGATGCCGAGCAGGAACAGGGCCAAGCCACCGGCCAGCATGGCCCGGAAGGCCAGCGGGGTCGGGTCGGCCGGGTGTAGCAGGACCTCCTCGGCGGCGGCGGCGGTGATGATGATCCCGGCGACGATCGGGAGGTGCCCATAGGTGTAGACGTCGCGGGTGAACCGGCTGCGCTCCCCGGCGGTCAGTTGGTCGTTGCGATATTCGAGCGCAGGCAGTACCCGATCGAAGTACGACCACCACAACAGGCCCGCCATCGCGCCGGCGGCGACCAGACCGAGGCGGGTGGCGGTGGTCAGGCCGCTCCCGTCCTCGAAGGAGCCCACGACGGCAATGCCGATGGCGACGATCACCTCGCCGAGGGCGATGATGATGATCAGCCCGTGGCGCTCGGCGAAGTGCCCGGGCCGCACGATCCAGTTGCCCGACCCGGCGGCGACTGTGCCGGCGATCACCACCGCGGCGGCCACGATCCAGATGATCACTCGGGCCTCGTCCTCGAGGAAACCGCCCACTATCAGCAGGACGATGGTCGCCAGATTGGGGTAGGAGTACTTCACCGCCAAGCGGAACTCGTCGCTACCGGTCGGGAGCCCCCACATGGTGAGGGTGATCCCCATCAGCAGGATCACCGAGCCCGAGATCGCGAACGTGGCCCCGCCCGAGTCGTAGGCGCTGGTCACCGAGGCCGCCATCGGCACCATTGCGGTGGTGGCAACGAGGAAGAACGCTCGGGTCGAGCGGGAGTTCCCGGACACCGCGTTGGCCGACCAGGTGAACGTCGACCAGTTGAGCCACAGCAGCAGGAACAGCAGGCCGGCTTCGGCCAGGCCGATCCAGTCCGGGTGGTGCACCAGGTGCGAGACCAACTGCGAGAAGGCGAATACGAACGCCAGGTCGAAGAAAAGCTCCACCGGGTCGGCGGTGAAGTCTTCGGTGCGGTCAGGTACGACGAGGCCACGCATTGGGGAGATCGTAGCCACCTCCCCGAAACTCTTGCGGTAAACCACCTGAGCGGTGGTTGAACGCGATCAGAACGGGCGGGTGGGACTCGCCCCACCAAAGGAGAACCGGTTACATTCGCAGCGACGACCGGCACTGGAGGCTGCTATGGACACGCTTGATTCGATCTTTGTGGGGGGCGAATGGGTCGCCGCGACAACCGGCGATCGACTCGAGGTGGATTCGCCGGCCACCGAGGAAATCATCGGCACGGTCCCCGACGCCGGCCCGGCCGAGATGGACGCTGCGGTCGCTGCGGCCAAAGGCGCGTTCGCTGGTTGGGCGGCCACCAGCGCCGACGAGCGGATCGAAACGCTCAGTCGCGTCTCGCAGGTGATGCAGGGTAAGGCCCAGGAGTTGGCCGAAGTCATCAGCGCCGAGGTCGGCACGCCGATCAACCAATCGCTGATGATGCAGGTCTTCGCCTCGACGATGGTGCTCGACAACTATGTGAACGCAGCCAAGAACTTCCCCTGGGTCGAACATCGTCAGGGTTCGCTGGGCCAGAACGTGCAGATCCACCGCCATCCGGTCGGTGTCTGCGCCGGCATCGTGCCGTGGAACGTACCGCTGTTCATCGCCTGCATGAAGCTCGGTCCGGTGTTGGCCACCGGCTCGACGATGGTGCTCAAGGCCTCGCCCGAGACGCCGCTGCACACGCGGTTGCTGGCCGAATGCCTGAACGAGGCCGGCGTGCCGCCGGGCGTGGTGAACATCGTGGCCGCCGGCGCGAGCGGCAGCGAGTACCTGGTGCGCCATCCCGACGTCGACAAGGTCAGCTTCACCGGCTCGGTCGCGACCGGCAGCCGGGTCGGCGCAATCTGTGGCGAACAGATCAAGCGGTGCACGCTCGAGCTGGGCGGCAAATCGGCGGCGATCATGCTCGACGATGTCGACCTCGATGCGGTCATGGGCGACCTCGTGATGTCGGGTCTGCTCAACACCGGCCAGGCGTGCGGCGCTCAGACCCGCATGCTGGCGCCGGCCAGCCGCTACGACGAGATCGCCGAGGCGCTGGGGGCAGCAGTGAGCGCGGTGAAGGTCGGCGAGCCCTCCGATGCCGAGGCGGTGCTCGGCCCGCTCGTATCGGCCAAACAGCGCGACAAGGTGCTGGGTTACATCGCCGCCGGCAAAGAGCAGGGCGCCACCGCGGTGTGCGGCGGCGGCACCGGCGAGTGGGACAAGGGCTACTACGTCGAACCCACGGTGTTCCGCGATGTCACCAACGACATGACCATCGCTCGGGAGGAGATCTTCGGACCGGTCTTGTCACTCATCAAATACGAAACCGTCGATGAGGCGATCGCCATCGCCAATGACAGCGACTTCGGGCTGAGCGGTTCGGTCTGGACCACCGACACGGATCGAGCCGCCGAGGTCGGCTCGCAGATACGTACCGGTGTCGTCGCGGTGAACTCGGCCGCCATCCTCGACATGGCCAGCCCGTTCGGCGGCTTCAAGAAGTCCGGCATCGGCCGCGAACTCGGCCCCGAGGGGATCGCCCAGCTGACCGAGGTGCAGAGCATTCTCCTGCCCGCCGGCTGAGGGTCACCCGGTCCGGCCGGGGGGCTGCGATGATCGTACGATGACCCGCAGGCGCAAGCACTCGCTTCGGCACTATGCCGTCGCAGTTCCCCGCCAGATCTTCCAGCATCCCGATCCACTGCCGGTCAAGCTGCGGCGACTGGGAGCGGCGCTGATCTATCAGGCCCGAAAGCGCCTCGGCCGGCCTCCCGCCGTCGTCGACGCGGGACCGGGTCTGCGGGTGGTCGGCACCCACGACGCAGGCGGTGTCTCGAACCTGGTCTACTTCGGTCGGTACTTCGAGTACGACGAGATCCACTTCCTCGAGGCGTTCCTGCGCCCCGGTGATCGATTTGTCGATGGCGGTGCCAACATTGGACTGATCAGCCTGATCGCCAGCGGGCTCGTCGGGTCCGAAGGTCATGTGGTCGCGTTCGAGCCCAGTGCACAGACGAGCGCGCGGATGCAGCAGAACCTGGCGCTCAACGAGGTCGAGAACGTCACGGTCCACATCGCCGCGCTCGGTGCCGAGGCCGGGCAGATGCGGTTCAGCACCGGATGGGATGTGAGCAACGCACTGGTCGCGGCTGACCACGCAAGCGCCGACACCGAGCTGGTCGATGTGGTGGCCCTCGACGAGGTCCTCGAGCCGGGCCCGTATGCCCTCACCAAACTCGACCTCGAGGGCGGCGAGCTCGCTGCGTTGCGCGGCGCGTCGTCCTTGTTGGCCTCCGGACAGCTGGCGACGCTGTTGGTCGAGGCCTTCGAGCATCAGCTGGCCAGACTCGGTGACCGCCGCGACGACTTGCTGGACCTCTTGCGTTCCCACGGCTATTCGTTCCATCACTACCGTGCTTCGGATCGCCGGCTCATCGACGACGACCCACCGGCGCGCGGCAACTTCCTTGCCATCCACCACGATGCTCGTGCCATGGTCGACCAGCGCCTGGCGCAACGGCGGTAGGGCGGTCGGGTCACCGCAGCGGGTGTTGCGAGCCGTACCGCTCGGCTGGTGCCAATTCGTCGATGGCCAGGTGGCTGTTGTCGCCGGTGCGGTGGACGGCCCGAAACAACAGGTGAACCCCGACCGGCAAGGTGAGGGTCATGGCAAACACGGCGATACCGAGCAGGCCGGCGCCGGCCCAGCCGAGGTCCAGCGCGGCGCCGACGCTGGCGATGATGAACGCGATCGGGCTCGCCTTCCCGGCAGCATGCAGACGGGCGTACGACGTCGAGAACCGAAGCACGCCGATGCCGGCGAGCAGTGCGACGACGCCGGCGAGGAGCAGGACGATGGCTGAGAACGTGTTCATGGCTCCGTCCGTTTCCCGGAGGGTCGAGTATCGCCGGACTGGCCGGGCGTGTGCTCCAGGAACCGGCTGGCGGCCGCCGTGGCGGTGAACCCGACGATGGCGATCACCACCAGCAGGATCAGATAGGTCGTGTCGTCGCGTCGGGCGGCGTCGACGGTGATCGCACCCATCAGACACATCAGTGCGACGTCGAGCGCGATGACCCGGTCGGCCAGCTCGGGCCCGATGAGCAGGCGATAGGTGCCGCACAACCCCGCGACGGCGAAGCAACCCAGCGCGATGAGATGAATCATGAGCCTGTCCCGATCGTTGGAAGCGCTTCTGCGGCGACTCTCGCCAATGCATTGATGTGGTCGATCGCGACATCTCGACCGTCGTGGTGGAGAAGATGCACGTACAGCGTCCCGGTGTCCGGGTCGGCGTCCACGACTGCGGTGCCCGGGGTCAGCGTGATGGCGACGACGAGCAGCAGCAGATGGTCGCGGGTCTGGACCGGCGTGGCGACGGCGATGATCGATTCCTCGGTCCGGTCGGCAGGCGTGAGGATCTCCCGGGCGACCACGATGGTGGACCGGACCAGGTCGACGGCAACCAACCAGAGAAGCCGAGTGAGCGGACGGAGCCTGATACCGCCGGTACCGGGCGTGCCGACGCCGATCGATGTCACCACGATTGCGATCACGGCCCCGGCCAAGATGTTCGCGGCGGAGATGTCCCGCCAGAGCGCGCACCAGGCCAGGGTGAGGGCGACAAGCGTGGCCAGGCGGCGAGGACGAACGTGCTTCCTCACGACGTCACCTCGCTGATGTACGCCGCGGGGGAACGGAGATCTTCGGAGGCCCGCTGACTGAGTTCGAACAGCGTGCCGGCGAAGAGCGAGATGGCAAGCGTGCCGGCGACCGCGAGACCGGTGGCCGCGACCATGGTGCGTCGGTTGCCCACCGCCCGGGCCGGTGCCGCGGCGAGTTCAGGGGACGGGCCCCAGAAGACGCCGAGCCAGATCTTCGTCATCGAGAGAAGCGTCAGCGCACCGGCAAACAGCGCGACGACGACGATCGGGGTGGCCTCCTGCTCGATTCCAGCCGAGATGACCGCGAACTTCGCGACAAATCCCGAGAACGGTGGAAGGCCGGCCAGGCTGAGGGCGGGCACGGCGAACAACGCGGCGATCAGTGGTCGCCGGGCGGCGAGCCCTCCCGAGCGATCGAGGGCGCTGGTGCCCTGGTGGTTCTCGATGAGGCCGCCGACCAGGAACAACACGGTCTTCACCGGCATGTGGTGCACGAGAAAGAGGATGGCGCCCGCAGTGCCAGCGGCCGAGAAGAGCCCGAGGCCCATCAGCATGTAGCCGATCTGACTGACGATGTGAAAGGAGAGAATCCGCTTCACGTCGGACTGGGCCAACGCTCCGATCGCGCCGATCACCATCGTGGCGCCTGCGATCAGCAGCATGATGGTGCCGAGATCGTCCATACCGGTCAGCGTGTGGAAGCGGATCATCGCGTAGACGCCGATCTTGGTGAGCAGGCCGGCGAAGACCGCGGTGATCGTGGTGGGGGCAGTCGGGTAAGAGTCCGGTAACCACGAGAACAACGGAAAGATGGCCGCCTTGGTGCCGAAGACGACGAAGAACCAAGCCCCGATGCCGACGCGGACGCCGGTCGGGAGTTCGGGGACCCGTTCGGCCAGCAGGGCCATGTTCACGGTGCCGGTAGCGGCGTAGACCACGGCCAGGCCGAGCAGGAACAGGGTCGACGCCAGCAGGTTCATGACCACGTAGGTCATGCCCGATCGGATTTGCCCGCGCTGGCCCTGATGCGTCAGCAGGACGTAGCTCGAGACCAGGATCAGCTCGAAGGCCACGAAGAGGGTGAAGAGATCGCCGGTCAGCATGGCCAGCGAGACCCCCGCGGTGAGGACGCCGAGGAGCGGCCCGGCCAGCTCCGGGTTCGCGCCCCACGCGGTGCGCCGCTGGCCGATGGCGAAGATCTCGACGACGAAGATGATGAGCAGGGCGACCGGAAGCACCAAGGCGGCAAAGAGATCGGCGACCAAGACGATGCCGAGTTCGGGATTCCATCCGCCGACCGCCATGACGTGGCTGCCCGTATCGGCGACCCGCACCAGGATCCAGACCGCCGCCGCGGCGGCGACACCGGTCCCGAGCAACGTCGATGCATCTCGAGCTCGGCTGTTGGTCCGGAAGGCAAGGCCGGTGGCGGCGCCCAGCAGGGGAGCGATGATCGTGAGCGCGATCAACGTGTTCATGTCTCGACCTCGGCCGGGTCGTCATCGGGCCGGACGCGCGCGATGCGTTGATCTTCGAGATCGTCTTCGACGAGATCGTCGCCCGACAGCTGTTGCTGCCGTCCCGCCAGGGCCAGCAGGAACAGGGTGAGACCGAACGAGATGACGATTGCGGTCAGGGCCAGTGCCTGCGGCACCGGGTTGGTCAGTGCACCGTCGCGACCGGCGATCGGCGCCTCACCAGCGGGGCCGCCGGCCGTCACGAGGGCGACCACCGCGGCGTGGCCCAGTAGGGAGAAGCCGAGGATGATCCGGCTGAGCGACCGAGACGTGACGAGGTACATGCCCGTCGCGGTGAGACCTCCGACGGTGAGCAGAAGGGCGACGCTCATCGGCGCTCCTCTTGTTCGACGGGTGCGGGGTCGCCCCCCTCGGCGGTGGGGTCCGAGAGTCCGTCGAGCAGCGCGACGATCAGGCCCATGACGATGGCGGTGACGCCGATGTCGAACGGCAACGCCGACCCGCTCTTGACCTTGCCGAGCACCGGTAGCTCGATCGAGCCGACCTGTTGGTCGAGGAGCGGATCACCCCAGAGCAGCGGGATGAAGGCAATCGCGGCCACCAGCACCACCCCGCTGGTGATGAGCCCGGTGGCGTGGGTCGGCCGCTGAAGGCCGGCCAGCGTGCGCAGGGTCACGACGGCGCCCAACACCAGACCGGCGGCGAAGCCGCCGCCGGGGCGATTGTGGCCGGCAAAGAGCAGGTAGACCGCAATGACGATGGCCAAGGGGCTGGCGGCCCGAACACCGAGTCGCACGATGGGAGACCGGGACGCGATCATGCCGGCCCCCGCGTTGCGGCCTCTTGGCGACGTACTCGGGCCAGGGAGAGGATCCCGATGGCGACGGTGGCCAACACCACGACTTCGCCCAAGGTATCGAGGGCCCGCATGTCGGTGAGGATGACGTTCACGATGTTGTCGCCACCACCCTCCTCGACCGACTGTGACGTGAGTTCGGCGAGGGGAGCCCGGCCGGTCGGCTGAGCACTGGCTGCGGCCAACGCGATCATTGCACCCAAACCGCTCGCGCCCGCGACGGCGATGCGAACGCCGCGCCACGTTCCGTTCACGGGCGGGAATCGACGGGTCAGGTGGCCGAGCCCCAGCACGAACCCGACGACGACCACCGTCTCCACCAGCAGTTGGGTGAGCGCGAGGTCTGGTGCCCCGTGCACCACGAACAACCCGGATACGCCGAGCCCGACCGCTCCGAGGGTCAGAGCCGCACCGAGGCGGGAGCTGACGAAGGCACCGGCGAACGCGGCGACGACGATGCCGAGGGCCAGTCCGCCTTGGAGCGGGTTGTCCCACCACACGAGGTGATCGAGGGTCAGCTCGGTCGCGAACGGGGTGGCGGCCAGTACCGCCGCCGTCGCGAGCGTGGCGAGATACACCGGCAGGGATCCGTGCTGCACCAGCGCGGTGATGCGGGGTGAGATGGACAGAAGTCCGTCGATCGAGCGATCTACCGCGTCGGCGCCGAGCGTCGCGGGCGCGGGTCGGGCGGGATGGTCATGGCGGGAAAGGGCGGTCCCGAGCGCGGCGCCGCTCGCCAGGATCGCCATCGAGATGACGAAGGCAGTCTTCAACCCGGGCCACTGGATCAACAAGAAGGTGCCGGCCTCCGGATCGAGTTCAGCGGCTGCCGGCCCGACGATGCCGTTGACCGTCGCCACTGCGACGAAGCCGAGCACGCCGGCGCCGGCCAGGATGACGGCAGGAACGGTCATGGCGAGCCGCCGTGGCGCAACTGCGGTGGCGGGGCCACGGCCGAAGGCGCCGAACAGGAAACGGGTGGTGTAGGCCACGGTGAGCACCGAACCGGCGATGATCGCACCGAGCGCGATCGCGCGATCCGGACCGGACAGTTTGAGCGCAGCCTCGATGGCGGCCTCCTTGGTCATGAATCCGAGCAGGGGAGGCGCGCCGGCCATCGAGAGCCCAGCGGCGACGGCCACCCCGAAGGCAACCGGCATCGTGCGAGAAAGGCCGCCGAGCGCTGCGATGTCGCGCGTGCCGGTGCGCACGTCGATCTCGCCGACCACCAAGAAGAGAGCGGCCTTGAACAGCGCATGGGCGAAGAGCATCGAAACGCCGGCGAACGTCGCCTTTGGCTCGCCGAGGGCCAGGAGGGTGATCATGAGGCCGAGCTGGGAGACCGTGCCCCAGGCGAGGACCAGTTTGGCGTCGCGATGCCGCAGGGCACCGATTGCGCCCCACAGCAGGGAAGTGATGCCGAAACTGAGTCCGAGCACCTTCCAGGCCGCGACGTCGACGAACGCTGGACCGGCGACCGCGACGAGAAGCACGCCGGCCTTCACCATGGTTGCGGAGTGCAGGTAGGCGCTCACCGGTGTGGGGGCCGCCATTGCACCGGGCAGCCACACGTGGAAGGGGACCTGGGCTGACTTCGTGGCCGCACCGACCAGGATGAGGATTGCTGCGAGGGTCGCGGTCGGCCCACTGACCGGTGCGAGGTCGGTGAGGGTCGATGATCCGATTTCCGAAGTGAGGACCAGGAGCCCGGCCAGGAGAACCAGCCCGCCGGCACCGGTGATCATGAGGGCCCGACGGGCCGCGGCCCGGACCGTGGGATCCTCGTGTTTGTGCCCGACGAGCAGGAAAGATGTGATCGACGTGAACTCCCAGAAGATGAACAGCGTCCACACCGAATCGGCCCAGACCAGACCGAGCATCGATGCCGAGAAGGCGAGGAGAGAAGCAGGGAAGCGAGCGCCGGGTCCGGGGTTGAAGTAGCCGGTGCCGTACAGAAAGACCAAGGCGCCGATTCCCGACACCAGGAGCGTCATGAGCAGAGCGAGCCCGTCGGCCTGGAACCTGATGCTGAGATCCAGCCCGTCGACCCAGACGAGCGACGTCGGCTCGGGCGGTCGGTCGCGAAGCAGCGCCGCAGCGGCCCAGCCCGCCGTTGCGGCCGGCGCGATCGCCGCGACCGCCAAACCGGCTCGCAAGGAGCGCCCGCCGGCTGCGGCGGCCAGGCCGATGCCCAGACCATGCGCTCCTAACAGCAACCACATCATAGGCGTGAGTATATACGTGCAAAAAATATTCACCAACGTGATTGACATATTTAAATATAGGTATTATAGTGCAGGCATGAAACGGAACCATTCGACCCAGAGCCCCCGAACCCCGCTGTTGACCGCAGCCGACGAGCGGCGGCTGGCGGCGACCATCGAAGCGGCCGAGGAAGCCCGTGGTCGCCATGAAGTGGGGGAATCCCAGCCCGGTGACCTCGAAACGGTGGCTCGGGGCGATTCGGCCCGGCAGCGGTTCATGGAGGCCAACCTCGGGTTGGTCTACCGCGTAGCCAACACCATGCGGGCGCCGGCCCACGTCGATCGCGAGGACATGGTGCAAGACGGCATGCTTGGCCTGGAGCGGGCCGTGGAGAAGTTCGATCACACGAAGGGCTTCAAGTTCTCGACGTACGCAACCTGGTGGATTCGTCAGGCGATTCAGCGCGGTCTGGAGAACTCGGCGTCCACCATCCGGATTCCGGCCTACCGCTCGAGCGAGCTGTACGGCGCCCTCGCCGAGGTCGATGGCGATGTTGCCCGCCTCGAACCCGGGTTGGCCACGGTCGCGTCGGCGGCCCGGGTCGGATCTCTCGATCATCGAGTCTCCGACGCCGACTGGACGCTCGGCGATTCCATAGCGAGTCTCGACGCCGAGCCGGGCGAGCTCGTCGCGGAGATCGAGCAACGACGGGCCGTCGTGGCCATGGTGGATCAGCTCGACCCGCCGGCGCGGCAAGCCATCATTCGCCGGTTCGGCCTGGATGGCCGCGAGCAGGCCACTTT
>JABDJW010000254.1 GCA_013002375.1 Acidimicrobiales bacterium
GCGCCGGGCCCAGGGCGGTGGGGGAGAGAGCAAGCCGGCCCGGAGCCCGAAGGGCTCGCCCGCCGCCAAGCTCCGCCGACTCGAACGTGAACTGGCCGATCTCGAGCGCCAGATCGCCGAACGGCGAGACTCCATCACGGCCCAGTTCGACGCCGTGCTCGGCATTCTGGAGCGCTGGGGTCATGTCGACGGTTGGGCCCTGACCGACGCCGGTGAACGCACCGTGCGGATTTACCATGAACTCGACCTCCTGGTCGCAGAGGCCATCGGCCGAGGGCTCTTCGACGACCTCAGTGTGGCCGACACGGCCGGGCTGGCATCGCTTTTCGTCTATGAGCACCGCAGCAAGGAGGAGCCCCCCGAACCGTGGTATTCGTCATCCGGTGTCGCCGACCGAGCGGCACAGATCATACGGATGGCCGGAGAGCTCAACCGCGAGGAACGGCGGGCCCATCTGACGATGAGCCGCGAGCCCGATCCCACCATGTTCGCCGTCGTCCACGCCTGGGCCGCCGGCCTCGATCTGGTCGACGTCCTCGACGACGAGCTGCTGACCGGCGGCGACTTCGTTCGCACCGCCAAACAGCTGATCGACCTCTTGCGCCAAATCGGTGACGCCGCTCCGAGCCCCGATACTCGACACCAAGCCCGGGCCGCAGCCGACGCGGTCGCCCGGGGGGTCGTCGTCAGCACCGCCGAAGACCTCGACGAGGCACTGGAACACGACCAGCTCCGTCAGGAGACCGATGCCGAGCCAGACGAACGCGGGTCTGCGTAGTCGTGACGGCGCGCCGGAACCAAGACTGGGGTGAGATCGGGCCTCTCCCCACCGGCAGAACGATCTGCGCGACCGACGCGGAGCTGGCCGATTGGTACACCGCACAATCGGGCGACGAATTGCCGCTCGTCGGTCTGATCGGCGGCGACCTGTATCGGACCTTGGGCGGCCGCGGCGACCGCGAGCGTCCCTTTCGCGATGACGCCACCCGGGTGGCCATCGACCTGGTCGAGGTGACGCTCGACGGCGACCCGACGACCCACATGGGCGTCGCGCACCTCGTCGCTCGCCGGTCGTGGCTGTTCGGCCCGGTCACCTTCGTCATGAACGCGGACTTCTTCGGGCGCTGGAACGTGGCGCCTCGGGCCCATCCCGGCGATGGACGCGTCGACATCGTCGAGGGCGACCTCGGACTCGGCGACCGCCTCAAGGCCTGGCGGCGTTTGCCCAGTGGCACGCATGTTCCGCACCCGGGAATCACCCAACGACGCAGCGCTGCGTTCAACCTCACCTTCGCGGGCCCCCGTCGCATCTGGCTCGACGGGCGACCGATCGGCTCGTCCGTGAGCGTTGCCGGTCGGGTGCGAGCAAGCGCCCTCACCGTCGTGCTCTAGAGGCGGTCGCCCGTGCGTCCCGAACCGGGGCCGAAGCGCTAGCCTGAGCGCCGTGGATGGGGCTGCTGCCAAGAGGGAAGTCTGCGATGCCGTCGACGGGCGCGCCGCAGCATTGATCGACATCTCCCAGCAGATCCACGCCCACCCCGAACTCGCCTTCGAGGAGACGTTCGCGCACGACCTCCTGACCGAGGCGATCGAAGGTGCGGGCTTGTCCGTCGAGCGCTCGGCGTTCGGGCTCGACACCGCATTCGCCGCCCGCGCCGGATCGAGCGGCCCGAACATCGCGGTGTGTTGTGAGTACGACGCGTTGCCCGGTTTGGGCCACGCGTGCGGTCACAACATCATCGCAGCAGCCGGCCTCGGTGCGGGGTTGGCGGCCGCAACGGTCGCCGACCGCCTGGGCGGCCAGGTCACCATCCTGGGCACGCCGGCCGAGGAGGGTGGTGGCGGCAAGGTCTACATGATCGATGCCGGTGCGTTTGCCGACGTCGATGCCGCCATGATGCTGCACCCGGCCGACGCCAATCTGAGCCGCATGAACACGATCGCGATTCATCAGATCATGGTCGACTATCACGGCAAGTCGGCCCATGCTGCCGCCGCGCCCCAGCATGGCCGCAACGCCCTCGATGCCGCCGTTCTGGGCTACAACGGCGTCGCCGCACTGCGTCAGCACATCGCCCCCGATGAACGCATCCACGGCGTCTTCACCGACGGCGGCGACAAGCCCAACATCGTGCCGCAGCACGCGTCGATGCACTGGTACATCCGCTCGACCACCTTGGCCACCCTCGAGCCTCTGAAGCAGCGGGTCCTGGCCTGCCTGCAGGCCGGAGCCGACGCCGCCGGATGCACGATGACCTACGAGTGGAAAGATCCGTCCTACGCCGACATGGTCGAGGTCGACCCGATGCTGGCTGCGTATGCGGCCAACGCCGAGGCCCTCGGCCGGGTCACCGAGACCCCGACGGCCGAATCCGCCGTCATCGGCAGCACCGACATGGGAAACGTCAGCTATGTCGTGCCGTCGATCCACCCGATGATCCAAGTCGCCCCGGAGCGCTGCGCCATCCACACGCCCGAATTCGCGAGCTATGCGGCATCGTCGCACGGCGATGCCGCGGTGGTCGATGGCGCGAAGGCGCTGGCCATGACCATCGTCGATCTCTGGACCGACGCTCATCTGCTCGCCGAAGCCGCTGCGGCTCACGGCGCGGCGCTGGGCTGATCCGCGCCCGAATGGCTGAGAGGGAATAGCCTTGCCCGCTGTGACCACCTATGTCGAGGAAGACTTCACCTCGCACGAGGCCGACATCTTGCGGCGGTACTTCACGAACCTCGACCAGCCGGTGTTTGCGCTGGTGAATCTGCCCGAAGTAGTCAAGGGCGCCCTGTTCGCCCGGTACTCGCGGTCACCACTCAGCCTACGTCGGTTGTTCCTCGAAGAGTTCGTCGGCGACCTCGACATCTCCGGCGACGAGACCATCGACGCCACCGTTGGTCTTCGCCGGGCCGAAGAACTCTACGACCGGGTCTTCTTCCAGTACGGCGATGACAGCGTGGCCCAGCTGGGCGGCGTGCACCTGGCCTGCGAACAGGCCTCGAACCTGCTGACCAAAGTGCTCGAATGGGGCCGCCTCGCCTCCTACCTCGAACAGTCCACCCGCTACATCGCCTACGACAGGCGCCTGGGCGGACGGTACCGGTACTACCGCGACCCCGAAGTTCTCTCGTCGGTGCTCGGTACCCGGTACGTGGGCGACATGGATCGCCTGTTCGACAGCTACTCCGAGCTCGTGCCGCGCATGCGCGAATTCTTCAAAGCCGAGATCCCGAAGAATCCGAACGACCCCGACACCGTGTACCACACCGCCATTCGAGCCCGGGCGTTCGATTCCGTTCGCGGCATCCTCCCGGCGTCATCGCTCTCGAACGTGGGTATCTACGGCTCGGGCCAGGCTTACGAAGCGCTGTTGCTTCGCATGCGGAGCCACCCGCTGCCCGAGGCCCGGAGTTACGCCGCGCTGATGCTCACCGAGCTCCGGAAGGTGATTCCGTCGTTTCTGAAGCGGGTCGACCTCGACGATCGAGGGGTCATCACCAGCGCATACATGGAATCGACCCGCGAAGCCATGGAAATCGTCGCCGACGAGCTCTTTCCGGCCTCGATCGAGCCGGCCGAGGTGCCGGTTGTCGAGCTGGTCGACTTCGATCCCGACGCCGAGGTCAAGCTGGTTGCGTCGATGCTGTACAGCCAGGTCGACCTGCCCGAGACGCAGATCGAGCAACGGGTGCGGGCAATGGGCGCCGAAGACCGCCTGGCCGTCATGCGGGCCTATGTCGGCACCCGGCGCAACCGCCGGCACAAGCCGGGCCGGGCCCTCGAGCGCCCGGCCTACCGGTTCGACGTGCTGGCCGACTACGGAGCGTTCCGAGACCTGCAACGGCATCGCATGTGCACGATCGAATGGCAACGCCTCACGCCCCAACACAGCTACACCCGTCCGCCCGAAGTCGATGCCGCCGGCTGCGCCGAGGAGTTCGACGAAGCCATGAACCGTTCAGCTGCGCTCTTCGGGGTACTCGACGAGCATTTCCCGGACCAAGCGCCCTATGCGGTCTCGTTGGCCTACAAGGTGCGATTCATGATGCAAATGAACGCGCGCGAGGCCATGCATGTGCTCGAGCTTCGCACCACGCCACAGGGCCACCCGGCCTACCGCGTCGTCGGCCAGGAGATGCATCGCCTCATCGCGGAGCGAGCCGGTCACAAGGTGGTCGCCGAGATGATGGACTTCGTCGATCACACCCCTGATCCGTTGCTCGGCCGACTCGAGGCCGAACGGCGCGCCGATGCCCGCCGGGGCGACGCCGCGGGCTGAACGGGGCATCCTGGCCCGAACCTGGCCGATGTCCGAACTGGTTGGACACAGCACCTCCGGGTGTCGGATTCTCCAACCAGTTCACCAAATCCCGGAGCCTCAATACCTCTGGGCGCGAGCCGACAGGAAAACCCCTGGAAGCTACGTGAAAGACCGATCGTCGTGCACCATCCTCGACTGTTTGCCCGTTTCTCCCTCGTGGCCGCGCTCGGCCTCGGCGCACAACTCGCTGCGGGTCACGTCACCGTGGTCGAAGGCGACACGCTCTACTCGATCGCCCGCGCCAACGGCACGACCGTCAGCCGTCTGGTGGCCGCCAACGGCATCGACAACCCGGATCTGATCGTCGTCGGCGACGACCTGATCATCCCGGGTCAAGACGACTCGATCAAGGTCATCATCGAGCCCGGCGACACCCTGTACCGGATCTCGCTGCGCACCGGTGTGTCGATCGAATCGCTGATCGAGCACAACGAGGTCGCCGACGTCACCAATCTGCGGGTTGGTCGCGTACTCCACATCCCCGGCCGGTCGACCCAGCGCGCGGCACCGACCACCCAGCCGGCGGCACCGACCACCCAGCCGGCGCCCCCCACGACCCAGCCGGCGCCCCCCACGACCCAGCCTGCGGCACCGACGACCCAGCCGGCGGCACCGACCAGCCAGCCGGCCGCTGGTGCTCCGGCGCCGGCCGGTTCACGCCCGACCGTGACGACCCTTTACGCGGTGCGCCCGGGCGACACGCTGGAGAGCATCGCGGCCCGGTTCAACGTCGGGGTTGGCGAGCTCCGCCAGCTCAATGATCTGGCGCCGAACGCGACGCCCGCGGTGGGGCAGTACCTCTTGATTTCGGCCTAGCTGCCATACGGGCCGATTTCGGCCCGTACGCATCCCGGCATCCTCCAGAACTGCCACCGCGGACTCGGACCGACGCCGCCCGGCACGAGGTCGCGACGTCGTTTGAAGATTTTCGCCCGATTGCCAACCGATTCTGGTCGAAGCTGTCTATAGTCCGGCGAATCACCTGTTGTTCGCAGAGGACTCAATGGCAGACGAAGAAACCCCTGACGTCGACGAAGAACTCGACGACGACGTCGATTTGGAAGACGACGACCTCGACGAGGACGCCGACATTCTCGATCTCGACGACCTCGATGACGCCGCGCTCGATGACGACGAGGATGACGACGAAGAAGAGGACGACGCCCCTGCACCGGCCCGCTCCGACGATGACGACGACGACGATGAGCCCGACCCCGATGATGTCGAGGAAGACCTCGACACAATCCTGAAAGATCGCCTCGATTCGGGCGACGACGAGGAAGACGACGACGAGGAAGACGACGACGCGGCCAAGCCCAAGCCCAAGGCCGCGCCGAAGAAGGCCGACACCGATGTCGCCCCTCGCACGGACGACGAGATCATCTGTAATGCCTGCTTCCTGATCGTGCACACCAAGCAGCTGCGCGGTGAGAAGTCGCCCGCCTGCCCGCACTGTGGTGCCCCGATCAAGCTCTGACCACGGTAGATCGACCCGCCCGCCGACCGGAGGAGCCGACCTCACGGCAGGACGACGCCGGTATCGTGGAGGGCAGTCAATCCCGCGGTCCCAAGGCCGATAGAAACTGGGCCGATAACTGGGCCGTGAGTGAATGCGCCGACAAGGAGTGCCATGGCTGATGCCGACCCCGACGAAGCAGAGCTGCGTGAGCAAGCGCTCGACCTGTTCGTGTACGCGCCTATCGGCCTTGCCCTCGAGGCCCGCGATCTCCTACCCAAGCTGGTCCAGCGGGGTCGAGGTCAGGTTGCGCTGGCCCGGGTGATGGGCCGCTTTGCCGCCCAGAAGGGTCAGACCGAAGCCAACAAGGTCGTTTCGGCTGCGGTCGACGGGTTTCGCAACGGCCTGAACGGTACCGATGGCTCCGACGACACCGATGCTGCCACCGAGGCCCGACGTGCGGTGAAGGGTGACGACGATTCGCTCGCGATCGAAGGCTACGACCAGCTCGCCGCGGCCCAGGTCGTCAAGCGCCTTCCGGCGCTCGACCCGGCCGAGCTGAAGGCGATCGCGGCATACGAGGGATCGCATCGTCAGCGGGTGACGATTCTCAACCGGGCCGCCAAGCTGCTCGAGGACGACACCGGTACATGATCGAATCGTCGGGAATCACCGGCATCGAAGAGACAGCCCGACCGGCCACCACCGCCGACGGCGCGCGCATCGCCGAGATGGCCGCGGAAGCGATCCAAGAACAGATCGATGCACGCGGCGGCGCCATGGCGTCGGCGCGCGAGTTCCGCTCGCTGCCGGCCGACGAGGACATCGGCGCCGCGATCGACTCTGCCGACCACCTGGTCCTCGTCGGCGAGTTCGACGGGGTCGGCGTGGGGTATGCCGTTGTCCGTCTCGAACGACTCCGCACCGGAGCGGCGCTGGCGGTACTCACCGATCTCTATGTGCACGCCGAGGCCCGGGAGATGGGTGTGGGGGAAGCCCTCATCGGGGCCGTTACCGAGTGGGCCGAGGACAACCAGTGCATCGGCATCGATTCGATCGCGCTGCCGGGAAACCGGGCGACGAAGAACTTCTTCGAGACGTTCGGCCTAAAAGCGCGAGCCCTGCTCGTGCACCGCTCGCTCGTCGAACCACAGTGACGCCGGACCGCCGAGTCGAAGTCTGCGTCGGCGCCGTCGCGGTGCGTTACGGGCGGCTCCTCCTGGTGCAGCGGGCCACCGATCCGGGCGCGGGCCTCTGGTCACTGCCCGGTGGCCGCGTCGAAGCCGGCGAGCTCATGGTGATGGCCACCGTGCGCGAACTGCGAGAGGAGACCGGGCTCGACGGGTTGTGCGGTGGCGTCGTGGGATGGGTGGAGCGAATCGACGACGACCATCACTTCGTCATTGTCGACTTCGAGGTCGAGATACTGGCCGGACAGGAGCCTCGAGCGGGTAGCGACGCGTCAGCAGTGGAGTGGGTTCCCTTGACCGATGTGCTCGACCGGCCGCTCGTCGACGGCCTGGCCGAGTTCCTCGCCGATCATGACATCATCACCACCATCGTTTGAGCGTCGCCCAAGCGTCGCTTGATCCTGTTGCTCGCTGTCGTGCTGCTCTCGGCCGGGTGCTCCGGTTCGTCGGCGGGTGACTCGGCTCCGAGATCTTCTTCACCGGGGCCTGCCTCCATCGCGTCGGGATCGACCGCCCCAGGATCGCCGGCACTGGCATCATTTCGGTTTCGCGGTTACCGCCGCGGGGGCCGGCTGCGTCCACGGCCACCGCCCTTGCCGCGCGGTGGGGGAGCGGTTGGGGCGATGCCGAACAGCGCGGCGATCTCCGGGATGCGGGTCGACAGCCGGGTGACCGCCGCGGTGAGGTCGTCGGTAACTTTGGTCGGGATGCCCTGCGGCTTCACCTGGGTGCGCACCGGGGAAAACGCGACGGCGTCCAGGACCGTGGCGTAGCGGTCCGGGGACGTTTCGGGCGTCAGCCCTTCGGCGGCCGACGTGGCCAGCTTCTCGGCCAGGTCGGGCGGCAGGAGAGAGCCGGCCTTCGGGGGCCTGCTGCTCAGCCGGAGCGCTCGAACGGTGCGCCCTTCGGCCACGGTGTTCGTGAGTTCGGTGAGCCACTTGTTGTGTTCGGCATCGACTCGAGCGGTGACCGCGTCGCGCAACTGGGCCGCGAGCGCGCGGGTCTCGGCGTCTTTCGCGGCGTTGTCGGCCGCAACCACGACGGAACGAAGATCGCGCAGGTCGACCGTGTCGACACCGGCGATCGCTGCGTCGGCGCGATCGTGCCAGTCGGCGGTGCGCAGCGCCGGATAGATGCGCTCGGCGAGGCGGAGCAGCGCGTCGGCATTGACTTCGGGAAGGCCCTCGGCCTTGGCTCGCTCATTCTGCTTCTCGATCTCGGTCCGAAGGCCCGGGATGCCGCCGTGCAGGAGCACGTCGGCCATCGGCCGTTGCTCGTCGGGAAGTGTCTTCAACGCCTCGTTTCGGTGCGCCCGCTTGGGGCGAAGCCGGATGGCCTTGGGCTTGGGCGGGCGATCGTCCTGGCGATCGCGGCGGGCATCGGATCGATCGCGGCCCCGACCCTGGCCCCGACCTTTCTGGTCACCGTCGCGGTCTCGGCCACGACCACGACCACCATCGCGACCCCGCCCGCGGCCCTTACGGTCGCCATCGCGACCCCGCCCGCGCCCTTTCGGCGCCAACTGGGTGGTGACGAGCTCGAAGTCGCGACCCGAGCCAATGATCTCCAGCGACTCGCCCGAGTTGCGCTTGCGGCCCTTGGGTGGGGAAACCGATGTGATGGTGATGCCATCGACGAAGAAGTCGGCCTCGGCCCGCACGACGTCACCGACCTCGGCACCCTCGAACAAGAGATCCCCCGAGAGCTCACCTTTCGGTTGCCGTGCTCCTGCAGCCCGCCATGTCCAGGTGCCGTCTTCACGGCGACTCGTCAGTTCCACGTCAATACGTCGAGACATCCCTTCAACCTACTGGTTCGCTCGGAGCGGTACTGAGCTTGGGGCCAGCATTTCTTCAGCCGTCGCCGGGGGAGAGGCTGCGGAACACCGACGTCAGGCCGGCCAGGCCGAGCACCGAGGCGAGAGCCCCCGGAATGGCCGACAGCGTCGATGCCGTCGCCAGGAGGCCCGCGTTGCTGACCAGCAGGTCGCCACGAAAGGACCGAAGCCGGCCGTCCGAATCGAAGCTGGCCGCCTCGCCGAAGTCGATCGTCGCGCCGAGCAGCGCGGCGAAGGGATTCACCAACAGGTTCATCGAGATCGAGCAGGCGAAGCCCACGAACACCAACATCGCCATCCGGCCCAGGATTGGACCGAACCGGCCCGACACCATGCTGACCGAACGTGAAATCGGATTCTCGCCGGGCGCGGTGACCACGGCGGGCAGGAAGAAGCAGAGTTGGACGCCATAGACGGCGAACGTAACCACGGATGCGAGGATGACCAATGTCGCCCACCCGGGGGAGCCGACGTTGAACAGCACGACGGTCAAACCGACGGCGAGCACGACCGGGACGAGCGCGACCAGGCCCCACAACAGCAACCGAGGGAGCTGGCGCAGCGCCTCGGACGCCGAGGTCGCCCAGGCCGGGCCGTCGCCGTCGAACGAATGGACCATCTGGTGGGTTGTGGCCAACCAGAGCCAGCCAGTTGTCAGCAGCGTCAGGACCGCGCCGACGCCGAGCCGAATCAGATCGCCCTCGGTCAGGTTCGACCACTCGCCATTCGAGAACCAGAGATCCTCGAAGACCGGGAAGGTGATCAGCCCCCACAGGAAGGCCGGCAGCAGCGAACCGAGCAGGACCAGAGGCAGCAGGTGACCAGCCCGGCGGGCCGTGACCTGAAACGCGTCACCCAGCATGTCACCGAGATCACGAAGTCCGCCGCCTGATGCAGAGCCCGATGTCGACCGAATCTGTGCCGACGGGATCTCGGGAACGCCTGGTGCGAAATGCTCGGTCCAAGCCGAACCGTCCCACCAGCGCAGGCGACCAGGCTGGAGAGGATCCGGATACCAGCCGGCGTCGGGAGTGCTCACAGGCACAAGTGTCGCGCCCGGGACGCATCGACCGGAAACTCTGGGTGGTTCCGGGTGGGCGACCCACATCCACAGTTTGGTTGGTTCCGCCGGAAATCTTCGTTATGTAAAGTAGAGCCGAGAAATGGCCCTGGAAACACAACGATCCCGTAGACACGCTTTGGGGTGCCCGTGCCGTTCGCTGCGATTTCATTGCCGCCGACCTCGCTTGTACCCTCGCTGACGATGCACTCCGAACCAGCTCCCGGCGATCGGAACTTCCTTTTCGTGGCCGGCTGTGCTCGGTCCGGGACGACGGCGCTGACCAACCTCCTCAACCAACACGCCGATCTGGCGATCAGTATCGAACGCTTCAATCGCATCACCGAACCTCGGGC
>JABDJW010000291.1 GCA_013002375.1 Acidimicrobiales bacterium
CCCTGCAACGCCACGCCGCGATCGTCTCCCAGAAGAGCCTGGCCGAAGGGTTCGGGCTCACCATCGCCGAGGCCATGCTCAAGGGCACGCCGGTGATCGGCAGTGCCGTCGGCGGGATCGTCGACCAGATCATTGACGGCGAGAGCGGGCTGCTGATCGAGAACCCCCACGACCTACGGGCTTTCGGCGAGGCCGCCAACCGGCTGCTCGATGATGAGGAGCTGCGCCACCGCCTGGGTCAAGGCGCCGCGAACCGAGCGGTCGCCACCCACCTCGGCGACACCCACCTCGAGAAGTGGGTCGCCGTCATCGCCGCCGTGCTCCCCGACTGATTGCCCCGGGCGATTCGAGCTGCCAGCGTGGAGCCATGCCCGAGCCATCCACCTTCGCCTTCCGCTACGACCGTTGGTGCGGCTGGATTCTGGGGCTCTTCGGTTGCGGCCGGCGGTTCAGCCGGATCGTCGTCACCGACTCCGAGCTCGACGTACAGCTCGGGATCGCCTACCGCGGTGTCGTGGCCCGGTCGTCGATCCGATCGGCCCGCCGATGGAAGGGGTTGGTGTTCGGCTGGGGCGCCCACGGGTGGCGTGGCCGCTGGCTGGTCAACGGTTCGTCGAAAGGGATCGTGGTGCTCGACATCGAGCCACCGGCCAAGGGCCGGGTGATCGGGTTTCCGGTGCAGGTCCGCGAACTGGCGGTGAGCATGGAGGACCCCGAAGGGTTCTGCGCCGCCCTCGGTTTGTCGCTGGACCCGGCCGAAGCCGGCTAGGCCGCGAGGGCGACGTCGAGCACGTCTTTGACCGTCGACGCGAAGTGCAATTCGATGTCGTCGAGCACGTGCTCGGGAATGTCGTCGGTGTCTTCGCGATTGCCCTCGGGCAGGATCACGTGCTTCACGTTGGCCCGGTGGGCGGCCAGCACCTTCTCCTTCACACCGCCGATCGGCAAGACCCGGCCGTGCAGCGTGACCTCACCGGTCATCGCCACGTCCGAGCGCATCGGCTGATCGCGCAACAGGCTGACGAAGGCGGTGGTCATGGTGACACCGGCCGAGGGGCCGTCCTTGGGCACCGCGCCGGCGGGGAAGTGCACGTGGAAGCGCCGATCGAGACCGGCCGCTTCGGTGGCCGTGGCGTCCAGGCCCAGCTCGGCCGCGTTGGCCCGCAGGTAGGACAGCACGATCTGGCCCGATTCCTTCATCACGTCGCCCAGCTGACCGGTGAGGGTGAGACCCGGCTCGCCGTCGCTGGCCGAGACTTCTACGAACAGCACGTCGCCGCCGGCACCGGTGACGGCCAGGCCGGTGGCAATACCGGGTACGACGGTGCGTTCGGCCGGATCGTCACGCGGCGCGGTACGACCCAGGGCCGGGCGTAGGTCGTCGTCGCCGATCTCGACCGTCTCGAGTTCGGGCTGTTTCACCAGCTCGCTGACCGCCCGGCGCACCAGTCGATCGAGCCGCTGCTCGAGGCGACGAACGCCGGCCTCACGGGTGTAGTCGCCGACCACCGTGCGAATGACGGCATCGCTGATCACGACCTCGCCGGGCTCGATGGCGTTGCGCTCGAGCAGCCGGGGCAGCAGGTGATCGCGCGCGATCGCGACCTTCTCGTCCTCGGTGTAGCCCTCGATCGGAATGATCTCCATACGATCGAGCAGCGGAGCCGGGATGGTGTCGAGCACGTTGGCGGTGGCGATGAACACGACATCGCTCAGGTCGAGCTCGGTCTCGAGGTAGTGATCGCGGAACGTACTGTTCTGTTCGGGATCGAGCACTTCGAGCAGTGCGGAGGAGGGATCGCCCCGCCAATCGGCGCCGACCTTGTCGATCTCGTCGAGCAGGATGACCGGATTCATGGTGCCGGCATCGATCAGAGCCCGGACGATGCGGCCCGGGCGCGCGCCGACATAGGTGCGGCGATGGCCTCGGATCTCGGCTTCGTCGCGCACGCCGCCGAGCGACATCCGCACGAACTCGCGGCCCATGGTGTCGGCGATCGACTGGCCCAGGCTGGTCTTGCCGACGCCGGGCGGGCCGACCAAGGCGACGATCGTGCCGCTGCCGCGGCCGGTCGGCGCGTCGACGGCTCGATCGCGGCGCCGCTTACGCACCGCGAGGAACTCAACGATGCGTTCCTTCACCTTCTCGAGCCCGGTGTGATCGGCATCGAGCTGGGCCTGTGCGGCATCGAGATCGATGGCATCGTCGGTTCGTTCGTTCCACGGCAACTCGAACACCGTGTCGAGCCAGGTGCGAATCCAGCCCGATTCCATGCTTTGTTCGCCCATGCGCTCGAGCCGATCGAGTTCCTTCTCGACCGCGGCGGCAACTGCCTCGGGCAGGTCGGCCTCGGCCAACTTGGTGCGGTACTCCGCGACGGCATCGTCGTCGGATTCGCCCAATTCCTTGCGGATCGATTCCATCTGCCGGCGCAGGATGGCTTTGCGCTGCTCGTCCTCGAGCCCGGCACTGACATCGGAGGCGACGTCGGTCGCGACCTGGGCTTCGGCCAAGGCCTCCTTGGCCCAAGCCAGCGCCTTGATGATGCGGTCGGTTGTGTCGGTCGTTTCGAAAAGCTCCAGCCGGCGGTCGTCGCCCAGATCGGGCCACCAGCCAAGGGTGTCGGCCAGCGCGCCGGGATCGTCGACGCCGTCGAGGATACCGGTCATGCGGCCGCCACCGATGAGCCGCAACAGCTCGGTCGCGACCTCGCGGTATTGATCGGCGAATGCCTTGGCCGCCTCGGTCGGCGGTTCGTCGGGCAGCTCGGTGACCGAGACGAACAGCACGCCGTCGGCATCGGTTTCACCCCGGCCGATCGACACCCGCCGAAGACCGCGCAGCACGACGCCGTTCGCGCCGCCGGGAAGCGGGCCCTGTTGTTCGACGCGGACGACCAAACCGATCGGGCTGTAATCGCCGTCGGTCTGCGGCACGGCCACCAATTCGGCCGGGCCGTCTTCGACCTGGGCGGTCGCAGCATCGAGGGCGGCCCGAGCAGCATCGGACTCGAAGGCGACGGTGACGACCATCTCGGGAAAGAAGAGGCCGTTCGGTAGGGGGAGGAGCGGAAATGTTCGGGAGTCGATCGTGGACACAGAGACACCTCATGGCGTTTGATCTGGCGTTTGTAATCTGGATTACAGGACCAACGCCGGCCCTGCACCCGGTATTCCCAAGTCTACGGAAACTTGATGGTGTTTCACTCAAGTTCCCTGAGCCTCTACCGGGGTCAGACCCCAAAACGCCGACCGGGGTCAGACCCCAAAACGCCGGCCGGGGTCAGACCCCAAAAGGCCAAATGGGGTCAGACCCCGGATCACGGTGCGGTGGTCTACGGTGACTTCATGACCTTCGACGCCAGCGCATCCGCCGATCTGCTCTCGGCCGCCCAAGCCCTCGACGAGCACACCGTCGAGCTCCGCCGCGAGATCCACCGCGATCCCGAACTCGGGCTGCAGTTGCCCAACACCCAGAAACGCATCCTCGATTCGCTCACCGGGCTGGGCCTCGACATCACGATGGGCACGAGCACGACCTCGGTCGTCGCCGACCTCGACACCGGGCGGCCCGGCCCCACCGTGTTGTTGCGCGGTGACATGGATGCTCTGCCGATGACCGAGGACTACGAGACCGACTTCCAGAGCCAGCACGAAGACCGCATGCACTCGTGCGGTCACGACGCCCATGTCGCCATGTTGGCCAGCACCGCTCGACTGCTGAGCGAGAACGCCGATCAGCTCACCGGAAGAGTCCGGTTCATGTTCCAGCCCGGCGAAGAGGGGTTCCACGGCGCCAAGCACATGATCGACGAAGGCGTGCTCGACGGCGTCGATCGCGCCTTTGCCATCCACGTGATGTCGAACGCGCCCGACGGTCTCATCGCGACGAAGGGCGGGCCGCTCATGGCCAGCGCCGACGAATTCCAGATCACGATGGCCGGCCGCGGCGGCCATGCCTCGATGCCCCACTTCTCACTCGATCCCATCCCGCCCGCGGCCGCGACCGTCGGCGCGCTGGCCAACCTGGTCAGCCGCGAGGTCGACGCGTCGAAGTCGGGCGTCGTCACGGTCGCCCACATCGAAGCCGGCACGACCAACAACGTCATCCCCGCGTCGGCGTTCCTCGAGGGGACCATCCGAGCTCTGGACGAACAGACCCGGACGACTCTGCGCGACGGTGTCGAGCGGGTGGCCCACGGCATCGCGGCGGCCCACGGCTGCGACTGCACCTGCGAAGTCACCCCTGGTTATCCGGTGACGGTGAACGATCCCGAACAAGCCGAACTCGTCGGCGAAATCGCGGTCGGCCTGTTCGGCCAGTCGAACTACATCACGATGCCCAACGCGGTGATGGGCGCCGAGGACTGGAGCTACGTGCTGCAGCAGGTGCCGGGCGCGATGGCCTTCATGGGGGTGTGCCCCGCCGATGTTCCGCTCGCCGAAGCAGCACCCAACCACTCCAACCTGATGCGCATCTCCGAAGAGAAGCTGTTCCACGGCGTCGGCCTCTACGCCGCGATGGCGATGGCCGGTTAGCCGTTCGGCCCGGCCAGTTCGATGATCGACTCGTGTTCGATCGTCGCCACGAGCTCGCCGTCGATGCTCGCGCGCACGTCGAGCACCGCTCGGGCGCCGGCCCGGGTGGCCGGCGACACCCGAGCCACGTTGGCGGTGTGGCCAAAAGCCCCGGTGTCGTCCGAGCCTTCGGTCGATGGTGGGATCGGAGAAGAACTTCCCGACATGGTGTTCACGATCGGTGAC
>JABDJW010000330.1 GCA_013002375.1 Acidimicrobiales bacterium
CGCGGTTGGTCAGCGCCCGTAGCGGGCGATGGTCGGTGCGGCGGCGGTGGTCCACACCGAAGCGAGAGTACCGAGGTGGCCGGCCTGGGTCGAGTCGCTCTGGTCGAATACGGGTCTGGTCTACGGGATGCTGGCTCGATACGCTGGGAGGACCCCATGCGAAGCACTTCATGACCAGCACCGCCACGCGTATCAACGTCCCCGGCAACCACCTGATGACCGCCCTGCTGGGCGAGCGCGATGAGCTCCTGCGGGTGATCGAAGAGACGTTCGCCGACGCCGCCATTCACGTGCGGGGCAACGAGATCAGCGTCGACGGCGAGCACGCGGCAATCGTGGCCGGGGTCTTCGAAGAGCTCGTGCTGCTGCTGCAGCAGGGCCAACAACTCGACACCCGCACCGTGCGGCGCACCATCGACATGGTGCGGGCCGACGAACGGCCCTCCAAGATATTGTCAGCTGACATTATTCGGACGGCGCGGGGCAAGATCGTCCGGCCCAAGTCGAAAGGGCAGGCCGAATACGTCAAGGCCATCGCCCGGAGCGTCATCACCTTCGGCATCGGCCCCGCCGGCACCGGCAAGAGCTGGTTGGCGGTCGCGATGGCGGTCCAGGCGCTGCAGAACCACGAGGTCGAGCGCATCGTGCTCACCCGCCCGGCGGTCGAAGCCGGCGAACGGCTCGGCTTCCTGCCCGGCGACATGTTGGCCAAGGTCGACCCCTACCTTCGCCCGCTCTACGACGCGCTCTACGACATGGTCGATGCCGAGGGCACGCAGAAGCTGATGGATCGCGGGCAGGTCGAGATCGCCCCGTTGGCCTACATGCGGGGCCGCACGCTCAACGACAGCTTCATCATTCTCGACGAAGCCCAGAACACCACTCCCGAGCAGATGAAGATGTTCCTGACCCGCATCGGCTTCGGCTCGAAGGCGGTGGTCACCGGCGACATCACCCAGGTCGACATCAACGGCGGCAAAGGCGGGTTCACCGGGCTCGAATCGATCCTGGGCGGTATCAACGGGCTCGAGTTCGCCAACCTCAGCTCGCGCGATGTGGTGCGGCACCGCATCGTGCAGGACATCGTCGACGCCTACGCCGCCGACCAGGCGTCGGCCACGCAGGATCCGAACTCCCGGTGAGGCCGTCTGCGTTGCCCGGGCTCGCTGTTTCTTCGGAGGATCAGCGAGCCGAACCGGCGGCGTGCCCCATTTTGCTGGAACCGCTCGCGGAGTTGGCCGCGGCATGTTGTTCGCAGCTCGGCGTGGTGGCCGACGCCGAACTGAGCCTGACCCTCGTCGATCCCACCGCCATCGCCGACCTGAACGAGCGCTACATGGGCAAGGCCGGCCCGACCGATGTGTTGTCGTTCCCGGTCGACGATCCCGATCATGTGCCGGCCGGGGCCGGGGGCCCGCCACAGATGTTGGGCGACATCGTCATCTGTCCCGAGGTCGCCGCCACCAATGCGCCCGATCATGCCGGCACCCTCGAGGACGAACTGGCCCTGTTGGTCGTGCACGGCGTGCTGCATCTGTTGGGCCACGACCACATCGATCACGCGGATGCCGTCCGCATGCACCAGCAAGAGCGTTCGCTCCTGGCCGCACTGCATCGCCCGGTCGATCTGCCCGAACATCGGGACACCATCGGTCCCGCCGGCGACCGGCCTTCGGCGCCAGGGGCGACGCCATGAGGACGATCGACGTACTCGGCATCATCGCCGTCCTGGCCCTGGTGCTCATCGCTGCGGTACTCGCGGCCGCCGAGACCGCGCTGACCAATCTGAACCGGGCCCAGACCGCAGCGATCGACGACGAGGAACAAGCGGCCAGCCTGAGCTGGCTGTTGCGCAACCGGGAGCGGGCGTTGAGTCCGGTGTGGTTCGTGTCCACCGCCTGTCACCTCGGCGCGGCGGCGATCTCGACCATGGTGTTGCGGCACTACTTCAACCGGTGGGTCACCGTGGCCGCGCTGACCGTGCAGGTGCTGTTGATGTTCATGGTCGCCGAGGCGCTGCCCCGGGGCCTGGCCTTGCACAACCCGTCCGGCGTCGCCCGACGACTGGCGCCGATCGTCCGGGCCATGCGCGCGGTGCCGCCCCTGCGGTGGTTGGCCGGCGGTCTGGTCTGGCTCTCGAACCTGGCGCTTCCGGCGGCCCGACGGCATGGCCCGGTGATGTCCGACGAAGAGTTGATCGCCACCGCGACCGCGGCCGTCGAGGCCGACATCATCGAAGCGGCCGAAGGCGAGCTGATCGCCTCGGTGATCGCCTTCGGCGACACGGTGGTGCGCGGCGTGATGACCCCGCGTCCGGACATGGTCACGGTGCCCCGCACGACGACGATCAGCGAGGCGCTCGAGATCTGCATCGATTCCGGATTCAGCCGCCTACCGGTCACCCGGGCCAGTTCCGATGACATCGTCGGGGTCGTACATGCCAAGGCGCTGGCCCAAGCGGCCCGGGCCGGGCGAGGCAGTTTGCCGGTCAGCGGCGCGAGCCGTCAGCCGTTGTGGGTGCCCGAAACCAAACCGGTTGAAGCACTGCTGCGTCAGATGCAAGCCGCCCGGCTCCTGATGGCGATCGTGGTCGACGAATACGGCGGCACGGCCGGCCTCGTCACGATCGAGGACCTGGTCGAGGAACTGGTTGGCGAAATCGTCGACGAGTTCGACCATGAGGAACCGCTGTTCGCGTTGGAGGAAACCGGCGACATCGTCGTGCACGGCCGTATGCCGGTCCTCGAGGTCAATGCCCTGCTCGATCGCGAGCTTCCCAACGGCGACTGGGACACCGTCGGCGGGTTGATCTTCGGATCGATGGGTCGGCTGCCCAGCCGGGGCGAGACGCTGCAGGTCGACGGCGTGCGCCTGCTGGTCGAAGAGATGGAGGGGCGCCGGATCACCCGGGTGCGGCTCGCCGTCGCGGATGCCGCCGAATCCCGCCCGCCCGCCGCGCCGGATCGATCGGTCGGTGCCGACTCATGAGGTCGGGTTTCGTCACGTTCGTCGGGCGACCCAACGTGGGCAAATCCACGTTGGTCAACGCCATCGTGGGCGAGAAGATCTCGATCGTCTCCGACAAACCCCAGACCACGCGCCACCAGATTCGGGGCGTGTTGAACCGGCCCGACGCCCAACTGGTCTTCGTCGATACGCCCGGCATCCACAAGCCCCGCACCGCGTTGGGTGAACGGCTGAACGTCAGCGCCAGCGAATCGATCGGCGGGGTCGATGTCGTCGCCCTGGTGCTCGACGCCACCGCACCGCTCGGGCCCGGCGACAAGTTCGTGGCGGCCAAGTGCCCGGCCGATGCAATCGTGGTGGTCAACAAGACCGACATCGCCAAACCCGACGAGATCCTCGCCCAGCTGACCAAGGCCGGCGCGTTCGATTTCGAGGCCTACTTCCCGGTCTCGGCCAAGACCGGCGAGGGGCTCGACGCGCTGGTCGATCATCTACTGGCCCGGTTGCCCGAGGGGCCCCAGTTCTACCCCGACGACATGATCACCGACGTGCCCGATGCGTTCTGGGTGGCCGAACTCGTCCGCGAACAGCTGCTGGCCGTCACTCGCCAGGAGCTCCCGCACTCGATCACCACTCGGGTCACCGAGTGGGAGTGGCCCCGTATCCGCGTCGAGATCCTGGTCGAGCGCGAATCGCAGAAGGGCATGGTGATCGGCAAGGGCGGCGCTATTCTCAAGCAGGTCGGCACCGAGGTCCGCAAGCAGTTGAAGGAAGGGGCCTTCATCGAGCTGCAGGTGAACGTGGCCAAGGATTGGCAGCGGCGCCCCGACGAACTCGAACGGCTGGGCTTCACCTAGTGGCGGTCGCCTCGTCGCGGCGACTACGGATCGCGTTGAGGAACTTCACCACTCGTTCGGTGTCGCGGGTACGGGTCATGGGCGGAAGGGCCTTGATGATGTCCCACCGGTAGCTCTTCTTGGTGGCCAGGCGGGGATCGAACACCGCAACCACGCCATGGTCGGTCGAGCGGCGGATGAGCCGCCCCGCGCCCTGGGCCAACAGCGTGGCGGCTCGGGGCAGGTCGATCTCGCGGAAGGCTCGATTGCCGGCCAGGTCGCGCCGGGCCTGCAACAAGGGATCGTCGGGCCGGGGGAACGGCAGGCGATCGATGGTGACGAGCGACAGGGCCGGGCCCGGAATGTCGACGCCCTGCCAGAAGCTCATGGTGGCGAACAGGCACGATGATTCGTCGGTGGTGAAGGCCTCGATCAGCTTGGCCTTCGGCAGTTGATCCTGGGTGTACACCGCGTAGGGGAGCAGGGGTTCGAGCTCGTCGGCCGCTTCGAGCATGGCCCGGCGGCTGGTGAACAGGGCCAGGGTGCGGCCGCCGGCGGCCACGATGAGCTGCTCGAGTTCCTGGTGCAGCGCGTCGCGGTAGTTGTCGTCGCGGGGGTCGGGAAGGTGGGCCGCGCAGTACAACATGGCGTTGTTCTCGTAGTCGAACGGGCTGCCGACGTCGAGCACCCGATGGGGGTGGGACGTGATGCCGAGGCGGTCGGGCAGCGACGTCGGCATCGTGGCCGACGTGAGCACGGTGGCCCGCTGTTGCCAGAGCTTTTCGTGCAGCACGTCGTCGACCCGCAGCGGGGCGACCTTCAGCACCGGTGCGCCCTCGGAGCCTTCGACCCAGGCCACTTGCTCGTCGCTCAGCGTGCTCATGGCATCGAGATCGTCGATCAAGGCGGTGACCGATTGCACCGCCCGCAACTTGCGGTTCTTGACGTCGTCGGGCGCGTCGTCGGGGATGTTGCGCAGCGCGTTGTGGATGCGATCGGCCCGGGAGCGGCAGCTGATGAGGGCGGCGGCGAGATCCTCGGGCAGGTCGGCGGAGAGTCGTTGATCGCGGTAGCGGCGCAGGGCGTCGGCCAGTTCGTCGCCGGCTTCGTCGGCCCGGATCACCAGGTCGGCGTCGTCGAGGATGGCCTGGGTGGTGCGCACCAGGTGGCGCATGCGGCCCCCGCTCAGTTCGAACCCGAGCGTGGCCGAAAGGACATCCTCGAACTGGTGGGCCTCGTCGATGATCGCCACCTTGTGTTCGGCCAGAACCGCGTCGGTGGCCAGGTGCAGCCCGTACAAGTGGCTGTTGACGACGGTGATGTCGGCGGCGGCAGCCTGCTCACGGGCCTGTTCGGCGAAGCAGGTTTCGCCCTGCGGGCAGCGGGCCTTGCCCGGGCACTCGCGGGGCCCGACGCTGACCGCGCTCCATGCCCCGACCGACGGCTCGAACGGCAGCTCGGCCCGGTCGCCGCTGACCGTGGTGGCGGCCCACTCCACGAGTTCGGCGATCTGTTCGTCGTCGCCGGCATCGGTGAACCCTTCGAAGCCGAGTTGATCGGAGGGGGATTCGATCTCGGCGATGCGTTGCCGGCACACGTAGTTGGACCGGCCCTTCAAGACCGCGAAGGTGATGCCGCCGGGGACCAGCGCGGAGAGGAAGGGGAGATCCTTGTTGGCCAGTTGATCCTGCAATGCCTTGGTCGCCGTGGCCACCACCGCTCGCTCGCCCGACACGACGACGGGTACGAGGTAGGCCAGCGACTTTCCGGTGCCGGTGCCGGCCTGCACCACCAGATGTTCGCCCGATTCGATCGTCGCCCCGACCGCCTCGGCCATCTCGACCTGGCCGGGACGGTCTTCGCCGCCCCCGGGCAATGCCTCGGTCGCGGTCGCCAGCAGGCCGCGAATGGTGTCGGACGCCCGCGGTTCGGCCGACGCTTCGGGACGCTCGGCCAGATGCTCGGGAGTGGTGGTGTCGGACACGTCGTGCACCCTAGAGCCCGGGTGTGACCGGTTGGTGGTGGGCGTCCAAAGATTGGTGAAAGGCCGAGCGACAGGGCGCGCATCGTGCTCTAGGGTCGCCTCATGGCACACCGCCCAACCGCGTGGGCGCAGCAGATGCAGAAGCTGCACGGCCCCCGGCGAGCCAGCCTGGCCACGCGCCTTCTGCGGTGGCTGGTGACCCTGGCCACCCTGGTCGGCATCGTCGTGGTGTTGGTGATCTTGCTCGACTGAACCGGTGCTCGCGCCGGGCTGAACCGGCCGATCCGGGTGGGCCCGATCGAGGTGGCGAGGGTGTAGCGTCACACCGTGAGCGCACCCGATACGGCCCGCCTGGCCGACCTCGACCTCGAACGCATCCCCACCCATGTGGCGTGTGTGATGGATGGCAACGGCCGCTGGGCGACCCGGCAAGGGCTCAAGCGCACCGACGGCCATGCCGCCGGCGAGGAAGCCTTGTTCGATGCCGTCGAGGGCGCGCTCGAGGCCGGCATCAAATGGCTGACCGTCTATGCCTTCAGCACCGAGAACTGGAAGCGGCCGACCGACGAGGTCCGCTTCCTGATGAAGTTCAACGAGTCCTTGCTGGTCCGCCGCCGCGACGAGCTCCACGAGCGCGGGGTCCGCATGCGATTCGTGGGCCGCCGCGATTGGCGGGTGCCGAAGCGGTTGCTGCGGCGTATGGACGAATCGATCGAGCTGACCGAGAACAACAAGGTCATGACCCTCACCATTGCGTTCAACTATGGCGGGCGGGCCGAGATCGTCGATGCCGTGCGCGAGATCGTCGCGGAGGGCACCGCCGCAAACAAGATCACCGAGAAGACGATCGCCAAGCACCTCTACGATCCCGAGATGCCCGAACCCGATCTCATGGTGCGAACGTCGGGTGAATTCCGGATCAGCAACTTCTTGCTGTGGGAGCTCGCCTACAGCGAGCTGGTGTTCACCGACGTGTTGTGGCCCGATTTCCGGCGCGAGCACCTCTTCGCCGCGGTGCAGGAGTTCCAGGATCGCGAGCGCCGCTTCGGCGACATCGGCGGCGACTAGTCATGAGCCTCTATCGCGACCAGGGGGTGGTGCTGCGGTCGTGGAAGCTGGGGGAGGCCGATCGCATCATCAGCTTCATGACCCGCGACAACGGCAAGGTGCGCGCCGTCGCCAAGGGGGTGCGCAAGACCCGCAGCAAGTTCGGGTCGCGGCTCGAGGCAACCAGCCACCTCCAGCTGCAGTTGTACCGGGGTCGCAAGGATCTCGACATCGTCACCCAGGTCGAGGTGATCGATCGATTCCCGACGCTGCGGGAGGATCTCGATCGGTTCGCCCGGGCGTCGGCAATGCTCGAGGCGGTCGACCAGATCACCGAGGAGCGGGCACCGAACCGCCGTTTGTACGACATGCTGGTCGGGGCCCTGCGCACCCTGGTCGAGTACGACACGCCGTTGGTGGTGGCCGGCTTCTTCTGGAAGCTCCTGGCCCTCGAGGGGGTCGAGCCCTACCTGGACGGGTGCGTTGATTGCGGCGCGACCGAGCCGCTGGTGTCGTTCGATGCCGTCAGCGGTGGGGTGTTGTGCGAGAACTGCCGGCGGGGCCGGCCGCTTTCGGCCGAAGCGCTACGCCTGATGCGTCAGATTCTCGGCGGCGGCCTGGGTCAGGCGTTGCAGCAGGATCCGAGCGCAGCCACCGCGGAGGTCGACCACCTGGCGGCCGACACCCTCGAGCATCATCTCGAGCGCCGGCTCCGGTCGCTCAGCGTGGTGGCCGGCACGGCCAACGACCCTCACGCTCGGCCCGAGCCGGACGGTTAGCGAACCGGGATCCACTTCTGGTTCGGTTCGTCCCACTGCATCCAGGCCGCGAGCACCGGATCCCATTGCACGTAGGTGCCGCGGTCGGGATCCCACTGGGGCCCTGAATCGGGGGGTTGCTGTGACTGGGTGACCTCTGGCATTGGTTCGGTCCCTTCGGCCGGCGTCGGTGCTGGTTCTGTTGTAGCGGGCTCGGGTTCCGGTGCGGGCGCGGGTTCGGGCGGCGCTGGCTCTGGTGCCGGTGCGGGCGTCGGTTCGGTCTCGAGGTTGGGCCAGCCCGGCGGTGGGGTGCTCGGGCTCGCGGTGGGAGGCGGGAAGAGGGTGTAGTTGTCGGCCGCCGGGTCGGGGGGCGCGGCACCGCCGAGCGGGTGTTCGGGAAGCCGCTGACCGGTCCCGGTTGGGCCCTGCTCCCAGCCCGGGGGAGGAGGCTGCTCCCAGCCCGGGGGAGGAGGCTGCTCCCAGGCCGGGGGAGGAGGCTGCTCCCAGGCCGGGGGAGGGGGCTGCGCCTGGCCGCGGGGTGGGACGCCGCCGGGCGCAGGCCACATCGGCTCGCCGGTCGGCGGGGCGTAGGCCAAGGGCTCCGCGATCGGGATGCCGACACGGGTCTTGGGGACGACGTAGGTGCCGGCGGCGAGATCGCCGACCCGTCGCGATTGTGGGTGGCCCAGGATCATGCCGATGCCGACGAGGGCGATGCAGGGCAGCCAATCGATGAACTTGAGTATCCAGCGAATGCCGGCCGCCGGGATGCCGCAGATCTCGCCGGATTGCTTCACCACTCGCAGGTTCATCAGGTGCTTGCCGGGCGAGGCCCCGGTCGTGCCCTGCAAGAACACATCGACGCCGACGGCGAACACCAGTATCAGGAGTGGGGCTGCGGGGCCCGAGCCCTCACTGCTGAACGAGAACCCGTCGTCGCCGCTGCTGGAGGTCGTCTCGCCGAAGATTGCGACCAGGATGACCCAGACCAGGATGAGCA
>JABDJW010000383.1 GCA_013002375.1 Acidimicrobiales bacterium
CTTCTACCCCGGCCGCGATCTCACTCAGATCCCGCAGATCCTGATGGAAGAGGCGGTCATCGCCAGCCGTGACTTCATCGTCGAGGGCGAGTTCACGCCGATCGTCACTTCCAACGACCGGGTCGTGGCCGAACTCGAAGCCACTCCCCCGCTGCTCGGGTTCATCGGCACGACCACCAAGCCGTCGGGCTCGACCCTGCTGCGCATCGGCCCCGACACCGACCCGCTGCTGGCCACCTGGCAGGTCGGCCTGGGCCGGGCCACCTCCTGGACCAGCGATGCCTCCCAGCGATGGAGCCAGCTGTGGCAGGACTGGGACGGCTACGTCGACTTCTGGTCGACCGTGGTGCAGGACACATTCCCGACCGGCGACGGCGGCAACGTCCGGGCCCGCGCCGCCGACGGCGTGCTCACCGTCACGATCGAGGGCGAGGATGTCTTCCCCGAAGGGTCCGAAGCGGTGGCGCGGGTCTCGGGCCCCGACGGCGAGACCCAGGAAGTACCGCTCACCCGGGTGGCCGGCGATCGCTACGTGGGCGAGATCACCATCGAGGACGCCGGCACCTACGCCGTCGGCGGCTCGATCAGCCAACCCGACGGCACCACCATCACCGGCACCAGCCTGGCCAACCTCTCGTTCAGCAGCGAGTACATCCCCGGCGACCCCGACCCGGAACGACTGCAGCTGCTGTCCGACATCACCGGCGGCCGGGGCGACATCGAACCGGCGATGGCGTTCGATCAGGGCGATCTCGAAGCCGGTGTGTCCCGCACGCCCCTGGCCCCCTGGCTGTTGCTGGCCGCCGCGCTGCTGTGGCCGCTCGCCGTAATGCTCAGCCGACTCAACCTGCGCACGAGCGCAGTGGGCCACAACGCCGGCCGGTTGTTCGACTCGATCCGCGATCGCCTGCCGGCCCGGCCCGGCCGGGAGAAGCCGGAACGACCGGACCGGCCGCGCCCGAAGCGGGCCAAGATCGTCGAGGAACCCCCCGACGTGGCCGAGCCGCCGGCCACCGTCGGCCGCCTGCTCGACCGCAAGCGTTCATCACGAGGCGGCCCTGGCTCCGACGATCCAACCGGGAGCGACGGGGCCCGCGGCGCCTGACCGGCCGAGACCCGCAACTGCTAGCCAAACCGGCCTCGACCCCCTGCGAACTGGTTGGAGATACAACGCGATGATGTGGGATTTTCCAACCAGTTCGGGGGCGTTGCGGTCGGTGTCGCAGCCGTACTTGGCGCGGCCGCCTTGGCTTCCAACCAGTTCGGCAGGTTCGACGAGCGTCAGCGGGTGGGGCCGGCATCGAGCCGAAGCTCGCCGCCATCGAGCAATGAGACGTCGACCGTCCAGGGGTCGCGGCCTCGATCGAGGAAGAAGGTCGGGCCGACGACGCGACGCTGCATCGCCGCGGTGTACTCCTGGGCCACCGCGTTGCGAGCCTCGATGTCCAGCTGTTCGACCTCGGCCTGGTCGCGCAGGAAGGGCTCGACCACGAAGAGCTCGACCTCGTGGTTGGCCTCGACCTGGGTGGTGAACGATTCCGCCTCCGACGCCGCGCAGCTCGCGATGGCCCGTTCGCCACGAGCGCAGACCACCTTGCCCTCCGGCACCTCCCCGTCGATGTTGACGGTGAGGTGGATCAGCCGACCGCTGACACCCACCGGCGTGTCGGCGTCGGCGAAGGTTCGGCCCAGCGGACCGCGCTGGCCGAACGGCACCAACCGCGGCGCGGGCGGTTCCTCGATCGCCTCGTACGCTCCGTTGGTGAGCCCGACGAGCGCCAACCACGGTGTGGTGTTGTTCTGTTCAGCGATGAAGTCGAGGTAGTCCACGACCGTGCCGCGGTCACACGAGATCGGAACCACTGCGTTGCCGTCGCGCCCGAAGACGGCGTTGACGAACTCGATCACCCGACCACCCAGCGGCGGCACCTCACCATCGGCCAGCTCGTACGGAAAGCCCAGGTCCGGCACCAACACCTCGGCATCGGGCGGCAACTCCATGATCTCCTGCCACATTCGAAGCCGCAGCACCAACAGATCGGGGTCTTGGTGGTCGGCGCGGCCTCTGCCCTCATAACGCAGTCCGTTGCCAATCACGCCGACCGCATCCTCGTCGCCGAACAGCATCAGGTTGATCTCCTCATCGAGTTCATCGAGTTCGGGTTTCACCGCCTGGATCAACTCGAGCAGGGGCACCATCGCCACGGGCTCGGCGAAGTCGCTGACGGTACCCCGCAGAAAGACGTCGGAATCGTCGATGGGTGGGTATACCGCGTCACCGAGCACGCACCCGCCACCGGGATACCCGATGCCGCCCGACACGTCGACGGGCCGCAGGACACCGTCGTCCTCGAGCCAGCTACACGCGGCGAGCAACGTCGCGGCGCCGAATATCAGTCCGACCACCCGCGGTCCATCCATCGAAACAGGCTAGAGCAGCGGAGTCGTTGAAGACCCCGCGCCATGCCGTCGGTTTCGCAGTCGGCCCCTGCCGGCAACTGGTAGCCAAATTGGTCCGCCACAACACCAATGTCGCTACCAGTTCAGGCCCGGGCCGCAACTGGTAGCGAAGATGGTCCGCTAGGGCACCAGAATCGCTACCAGTTCGAGAGGCGGGCGCGGGCTAGCGCTCGTAGCGCATGATGCCGTAC
>JABDJW010000399.1 GCA_013002375.1 Acidimicrobiales bacterium
ACACCTCGATCATCGGCTACATCATCGCCGCGGTCGCCGCCTACTTCTCCTTCCGGTGGGCCATCGCCGCGCTGGCCCGCGTCGGCGAAGCCTTCCTACGCGACCTCCGTAACCGGGTCTTCGCCCGGCTCCTGCGCCAATCGATGCCGTTCTACGACCGCGAGAACGCCGGCGTGCTGGTGTCGCGCATGACCTCCGACGTCGATTCCCTGCAGATCCTCGTGCAGATGGGCCTGCTCATGTTCGTCAGCGCCACCCTGGTGCTGCTCACCTCGCTGGTGACACTCGCCATTCTCGATCCCATCTTGCTGCTGCTGTGCCTGCTCACCATGCCGTTCGTGGCGGTGGCCAGCGTGAAGTTCCACCGCGAATCGAACCGGGCCTACCTGGCCGTGCGCGATCGGGTCGGCACCACACTCACCAGCCTGCAGGAAGGCATCAGCGGCGTGCGGGTGGTGCAGGCCTTCGCCCGCGAAGACGTGCAGATCGATCGCTTCGCAGCCACCAACCGCGACCTGTACCTGACCCACATGCGCTCGGTGAAGATCGGCGCCTGGTACCTGCCGGTCGTCGAGATCGCCGGCGCGATCAGCACCGCGCTGGCCGTCGGCCTGGGCGGTTGGATGGTGCGCGACGGCCGGCTCACCCTCGGCACCGTCGCCGCGTTCATCCTCATCCTGCAAACCATGTTCGGCCCGGTGCAGCAGCTCAGCCAGCTGTTCAACATGGTGCAATCAGCGACTGCCGCGCTGCACAAGCTGTACCAACTGCTCGACGAACCGCTGGCCATCGAATCCGCGGCCGACGCGCCCGAGCTCCCGGCCAGCGGGCTGGTCGAACTCGACGGCGTGTCCTTCGAATACGTGCCCGGCGAACCGGTGCTCGACGACGTCACCCTCACCATCGCCGAGGGCGAACGCATCGCCCTGGTCGGGCCGACCGGCGCCGGCAAGTCGACCGTGGCCAAGCTGGTGGCCCGCTTCTACGATCCGAGTGCAGGCACGATCCGCATCGGCGGCATGCCGCTGGCCGAAGCCGACGTCGATTCGCTGCGGCGACACATCGTCGTCGTGCCCCAGGAAGGCTTCCTGTTCGCCGGCACCATCGCCGAGAACGTCCGCCTGGCCCGGCCCGAAGCGACCGAGACCGAGATCCGGGCCGCCCTCGATCGCATCGGTGTACTCGAGGTGTTCGAACGTCTGCCGGACGGCCTGGCCACCGAGGTGCAGGAGCGCGGCAGCCGCTTGTCGGCCGGTGAGAAGCAGCTGGTGTCGCTGGCCCGGGCCGCGCTGGTCGACCCGCAGATCCTGATTCTCGACGAGGCGACCTCGAGCGTCGACCCCGGCACCGAAGCGATCGTCGAAACCGCGATGGAAACCCTGATGCAAGGCCGCACCGTGATCGTCATCGCCCACCGGCTGTCGACGTCGGAGCGCTGCGATCGGGTCGGCGTGATCGCCGACGGCCGCCTGGTCGAACTCGACACCCACGACAACCTCGTGGCGAGCGGCGGCCACTACGCCGAGCTGTTCGAAGCCTGGACCCGCGGCCTCGCCGCCTAGCTCTTTCGGGTTCTGGCGAGGATTGTGTTCGCGGCGCGCCCATCGTCCTCGCCAGATTCCTGGGCCTCGTGGCGCTTGTCACTTCGCCGGCGGAATGCCGGGCCGATGAGTACCGTTGAACTCACTATGCGTACTCCGTTGGATCATCTTGTCGAAGACGCCACCCGCCTCGGTTTTCGGGCGTTGAACAGCGTCGTCGTGCCCCTGGTGAAGTCCGGTGTGGCGTCCCCACCGCCGCTCGGTGTCGGGCTCGTCGTGCTCGAGACCACCGGCCGCAAAACCGGCGAACCCCGCCAGGTTCCGCTGCTGGCCACCCGGCTCGGCAAACACGTGAATGTCAGCACCGTGCGGGCCAAATCGCAGTGGGTGCGCAATCTGCAGGCCGATCCTGAAGCCAACCTCTGGGTCCACGGCCGCAAGCGGCCGGCAACCGCCTCGATCGAACCCGGCAACCTCAACGTCGCCAACCTCGTCCTGAACTAACCCGAGTCGGTCCGGTGGTCGCGGAGGCGGTCGATTTGGCGGCGGTCCCGCTTGGTGGGGCGGCCTGACCCGGCTTCTCGGGTGGCCTGCGGTAGGTACTCCTTGCCGAATGCGTCCAGCTGCGGTTCGGGCGGTGGGCTGTGATCGACGTAGGCCTCGACCGCCACCTTGGCGCCGACCCGTTTTTCCAGCAGATCAACCACCTCGACCACGGTCACGACACCGCGCCCCCGGCGGATCGTGACGTGATCCCCAACATCCACCCGCCGGGCCGCCTTGGCGATCTCGGCGTCGTCAGCCGACGAGCCGATCGAGACTTTGCCCTGCTCACAGGCCTTGTTCGCTGCCGTCCGAGTCTTGAACAACCGCACCGACCACAACCACTTGTCGACCCGCACCCCACCCGCCATCAGCCCTGAACCTCCCACACCAGGTTGCACCGGTTCGGGGTCACTGGTTCGCCGGCCATGACTCGGCGGGGAGACGGTAGAGCACGTGGCGGGCCAACGGGTCGCCGGGCGCGAGAGCCGGATGGTCGAAATCGCCACCCTCGACGTACGCCATGCCCAGCCGCTCCATCACCGCCCGCGATCGACGATTGTCCACCACGGTCATCGACACGATCTCGTCGACGCTCAACCGGTCGAATGCGTAGTCCACCCAGGCGCGGGCTGCTTCGGTCGCATAGCCCTTGCCCCACTGCGGCCGGGCCAGGCGCCACCCGATCTCGACCGCCGGTGCGAAGGGCAGCTCGGATCGCACGTCGACGATCCCGGTCATACCGATGCACTCCCCCTCCGCCTCCACGGCCAGAAAGCCGTAACCCGCCTCCTCGGCTCGGCCGGCGAACAGATCCATCCACTCCTGCGACTCGGTACGCGACATCACACCCGGGAAGTACTCCATGACCTCCGGATCGGCGTTGATCGCTGCCCAGGCATCGAGGTCGCCGGGCTGCCACTGGCGCAGCACCAGCCGGTCGGTCACTATCCGCGCGATATCGATCATGCTTTCCTGCACTCCATGTCCTAGGATGCCCGTGAATCGCCCAATCGGCTACTGAGTGGCCAAGGCTTGTGAGTGGAGGCGCGGTGGGGTTCAGGCTGGGAAACATCGACGGACGCGCCGCGTTCGTGCTCGATGGCCACTACTTCGACATCGCCAAGCTCAGCGGCGGCCACCTCGGGCCCGACCCGATGGAGGTCCTGCTATCGCCTGTCGCCGTCGCCCGGCTGTCCGATCTGCTGCCCAACGCCAGCCCGACAGGAGCTCTCGGCGACGTCACGCTGGGTCCCCCGGTGCCCCGTCCCCAAAAGGCATTCGGCATCGGCCTCAACTACAAGACCCACGCGATCGAGGCGGGCATGGATCTTCCGGCCGAACCCCTGGTCTTCGCCAAGTTCCCGTCGTGCCTGGCCGGCCCCACCGCCACCGTCGAGATCCGCAGCGACTTCTGCGATTACGAAGGCGAGCTCGTGGTCGTGATCGGTGAAGGCGGCAAGGACATCGCAGTGGCCGATGCCTGGAATCACGTCTTCGGCCTCACCGTCGGCCAGGACATCTCGGATCGCCAAGCCCAGTTCGCCACCAAGCCGCCCCAGTTCGGGCTCGGCAAGTCGTTCGACACCTTCGGCCCGATCGGCCCCTTCCTGGTGTCGGTCGACTCCGTCCCCGACCGCGACGCGCTCGAGCTCACCACGCTGGTCAACGGCGAGGAACGCCAGCGGGACACCACCGCCAACCTGATCTTCGACATCCCCACCCTGGTGTCGTATCTGTCGCACATCACCACGTTGACCACCGGCGATCTGATCTTCACCGGCACGCCCGAAGGCATCGGGTTCGCACAGAACAAACTGCTCGCCGATGGCGACATCATCACCACCACCATCGAAGGGGTGGGCAAGATCGTGAACCCGGTCAAGCGGGTCAGCGACTACCGCGACTAGTCGAGCCAGACCGACGCGGCGTCGAACGTGCCGTTCGCCCGTTGCGTGTAGTCATGCACCCGCACGTTCACCGCAACGACTCGGTCGAGGGCCAGCAACGGCACCACGGCATATTCGTCGAGCACGGCCGTTTCAGCATCGGCGTAGGCCGTCATTGCATCGGTTGGTCGGGTCGCCTCGCGGGCGTCATCCAACGCGGCATCGACCACGTCGGAGTTCACCGCAGTAACGTTGTCGGTGCCGTCGCTGGCAAAGGCATCACCGAGCCAGCTCTCGGACGAGGAATAGCGGCCGATCCATCCGTAGCGAAACAGCATGTGCTCGCCGGCCAGGATGCGTTCCCCGAGCTCGTCGAGCGTGCCGGGCCGTAGTTCGGTTTCGAGCCCGATCGCGTCGAGGTCAGCGGCAATGGCACGGGCCAGATCGAGCTCGACCCGATCGTCGACCAAGTAGTCGATCCCGATGGTGGGAAGGTCGCCCGAGGCTTCGACCTCGGCGAGGAAACCGGTCGCATCCGCCGCGGCCAATCCACAGCGGAAGTCGCAGGCGTCGGTGCGGGCGCCGGGCACGCCGGGCGGGACGATTCCCCACAGGACCGAACCCACGTCGGCGAACTGTTCGGCGACGATCGATTCGCTGTCGATCGCCAGCACGATGGCCTGCCGTAGTGCGATGTTGCGCAGGTCGGGGTGGGCCACGTTCAGCCCGTAGAACACGGTGGCGTCGAGCGGGGTGCGATGGACGCGACCGAGCTCGCCGGTGAGCTCTTCGCTTCGACCGGCAGGCACAACCGCCCAGTCGACTTCGCCGGCGAGATAGGCCTCGAAGGCTTCGTCTTCGTCGGCGTAGCGCAGCACGTCGATGCCATCGATGTTGCCGGAGAATCGATCGGTGCGACGCAGCGAGACGACCTCATCGGTCTCGTCGGCGACCTCGAACGGACCGCTGGAGATCTCGCCATTCGATCCGTCCGGCAGGATGCCGAAGGCCGGCGCGGCCAGCAGCGATGGCAGACCGGCGAACGGCCGGGTCAAGTCGATCGTCACCTCGCCGTCGCCGGCGGTGATCGAGTCGATCACGGCCAGCGGCGCGCCGACCGGCCGGTTCGGGAGCGCGATCAAGCGTTCGAGCGAATACTGCACGTCGGTGGCCTCGACCGGTTCGCCATCGGCGAATTCGGCGTCGGCCAGAACAAAGGTCCAGCTGGTGTTGTCGGTCGTGGTCCACTCGTCGGCCAGCGCGGCGATCGGTTCGTTGGCGTCGTCCAACGCGGTCAGACCGTCGAACAAGAGATCGAGCAGAGCCAGACTGGTCGGCGAATCCACGTTGGCGCGAGCCGGATCGAACGAGGTCAGCGGTCCAGCGCCGAGCACCAGCGAGCCACCGGCTCGACCGGCGGGCGGCAGCGTCGGATCGGCAAAGGCCAGCGTCTCGGGCGGGCCCTCGCTCGTGGCCGGGGCAGCCGGCTCGGTGGTACCGCCCGAACAGGCGGCGGCCGGCAGGCTGAACGCCAGGACCACGACGGCAAAACGACGAAAAGTCACCCTCTACCATCGGCATCTGGCCGGCCGGGTTGAGAAAGGGCTGGTTTGGGAAGGCTGGACTGGCCCCGGAATCAGCCGCCTGGTACCAGAATCAGCGACAGCGCGGTGGTCGTGAAGCCGAACAGGATGGCCAAGACAACGGTGATGCGGTCGAGGTTCTTCTCGACCACGGTCGAGCCGGCCGCCGCGGCGCCCATGCCACCACCGAACATGTCGGACAAGCCGCCCCCCTTACCGCTGTGCAGCAGTACGAGGAAGATCAACGCCAACGAGACGACGATGTGCAGGATGGTCAACAGGAGTTCAGC